>JAYRHV010000104.1:0-2618 GCA_041907165.1 Candidatus Omnitrophota bacterium
AATCGTAATCGAAGAATTGCGCTTTTTACGGATGACATTCGTCGCCGGCTCATCCATCCCGACGACCTCATCGGCGTGGACAATCTCGATGCGGTCGCGTAGGACATCATGCTTTTCTAACTCTTCTTCAATTTCGTTGGTGCGGCCAACCAAAACAATCGTAACATCTAATTCTTTAAGCGCATCTACAACACCGGCAATCACAGCCTGCGGGGCGTGATCGCCGCCCATGGCATCAACGACTATTTTCAAGAGAAACTCCTTTGAAGAGTCGCTAGACGTTGGTAGCTAGACGTTAGAAAAAGCTTAAGCAAATTTACCAATGTCTCGCGACTTTAAGCGAGCAACTTTAAGTTTTTTTGTCTTTTTTCTCTTTGACGACCTTAACCACGACGGGCTTTCCGTCATAAAAGCCACAAAACGGGCAGACACGATGAGAAAGAATTGGTTTTTTGCAATTGGAACACGCGCTTAAACCGGCAACGCGGGCTTTCCAATGGGTCCGGCGCTTTCGTCCGCGCTGGACCGAATGCTGTCTTTTTGGTAATGGCATTGAGGACTCCCTTTCTAAGACGCTGGAGGCTTGTGGCTGGACGCTGGAAAAACTCCAACGGCCAACATCTAACGTCCAACGACTATTCTTTACACTTACACTTTTCGTTATTTAAATTCACACCGCAACTCGGGCAAAGCCCTTTGCAATCTTCTTTGCACAACACAATACTTGAAACCGCCAAAAGCAATTCTTGGCGTATCTCTTCGCCTAAATCCACATAGTCTACTGTCGGGTCGATATCCACATGGATGACAAACTTATCTTTACGCTCCAGCACAACGGGGTCCAAACATCGGGCGCATAAAAATTCATACTTCCCCGCAACGACAAGATCAGCGCTGATTAACCCTCTGCTTTTGTGGACTTCTCCCTGCACCTTTAAAGGATTGACGAGTTTGATCTCGTCGGCGCCCAAGCCAATTTCACCCGCGGCTAAATCTTGTTGAATTTCCAAACCCTCACGGGGAATTTCTTTGACTTTGAGTTTCACCGCCGTAAACGTTCCTTGAGCGGACGCTCCACAAATTTTGGCACAAATTGCGAAATATCAGCCCCTAAGCTGGCGGCTTCTTTCAACAGTGTCGACGACAAAAAGGCGTAATTCTCGGAGGGCATCAAAAAAATCGTTTCAATGTCCGGAGCCAAACGCCGATTGGTCAGCGCCATTTGAAATTCATATTCAAAATCCGAAATCATGCGCAAACCGCGAATCAGCACATTGACTTTCTTCTTGCGCGCATATTCGATAACCAAGCCATCAAAACTTTCAACGGTAACGCCCTTGATGCCTTTTGTCGTTTCCTTGAGCATCTTGACACGCTCAAGAGTTGTAAAAATTGGCTGGCTTTTATGATAATTGCGCGAAGCGGGCACCGCGACAATGACTTTATCAAAGATTTTTGCCGCGCGAGTAATCAAATCGATGTGCCCATTGGTCACAGGGTCAAAACTTCCGGGATATATGGCGATTTTGGACATAAAATTTATATTAACGCAATGTGCAAGCTTATATTATTTGCAATCGTAGGGAACAGGCATGCCTGTTGCCTACAACAAAAAATTAAGCAGACTCTAACGCCTGAAAAACAGCCAAAAAAGACTTGCCGTACTGGCGCTGTGTGACCAACTTAAAGTTTTCTTCTAAATCAGGCAATCGCTCGCGTTTAGAGTATTCCACGACGACAAAACAATTGGGATGTAATATATCATAGGCCCCTAGGGTTTTCAAGGCTTTTTTCCCAAGGTCAAGGCCATAGGGCGGGTCAAAAAAAATAAGATCAAATTTTCGGTTGCGCGTCGCCAAACCTTTGATTGCGGCAAAGGCATCGGTATGGATAACTTCACACACAGGCTCTCTTTGCAAGCTAAAATCAACCCCTAAAAGTTCTAAATTTTTGCGGATGACCTCAACACATTTAGGATCGTGCTCGACAAAAGTGACGCGTTTAGCTCCCCGCGACAATGCCTCAAGGCCTACCGCGCCGCTGCCGGCAAAAAGTTCCAGCACTTCTAAACCTTCCAGATCATGCCCCAGCAAATTAAAAATCGCCTGCTTGGTCACATTTTGTGTCGGCCGGATTGCGGCTGGCATAAAAATATTTCGCCCCTTAAACTTTCCACCGAGAATTTTCATAAGTTGCCCTTCCTTTAGCCGTGATTCTGTAAAATGAGATTTCCCTCCCCCTCAAAAATTGTGGGGAAGGTTAGGGAGTGAGGATTGAGAGATATGAATTAATCCTTAAACAACAATGTTATCTGATTCGCACCAAGATAATCAGAAGGAGCCCCCTCTTTAAGACGCTTGATAACCCCTATATCACGTAGGTCTTCCAATTTTTCAACGATCAATTCTTTAATACAACTGGAAAAGTCCGTGCGATAGTAATCAAGCATTGCCTTGAGCATGCCTTCTTCTTCTTTATTGAATCGAACAGTTTTTACACTCATTTGTATATTCCTCCTCTTGGGCCGATATCTTCCACATATATATTCTGATCATCCATATGAAAAAGTGCCCTATAGCTGCGAACACGAAGCCGATAATAAACGTGTGGGCCTTTAT
>JAYRHV010000105.1:0-3750 GCA_041907165.1 Candidatus Omnitrophota bacterium
AAAGCAAATATACCTTGGTCAGCGTGCGCAAACGCAACATTCCCGAAGGCATTTGGTCCAAATGTCCTGAATGCGAATCGCCTTCCTATGTCAAGGGCCTCAAGAGCAACAAAAATGTCTGTCCTAACTGCGGGTATCATTTTCCGCTGACCGCGCCGCAGCGCATTGAACTTTTGACAGATGAAGGGACGTTTGAAGAATTTGATGCCGATTTGACATCGCAAGACCCGTTAGATTTTAAAGGGCTTAAAACTTACAAAGATAAATTAGCCGCGGACCAAGAAGCAACCGGCTTAAAAGATGCCGTCATAACCGGTGTGGGCAAAATCGACGGAAAGTCCGTTGGGATTGCTGTTACGGACTCGCGGTTTATCATGGGCTCGATGGGTTCGGTTGTCGGCGAGCGTATCGCGCGGATGATCGAATACGCGATTAAGAAAAAACTTCCTGTGGTCATTGTTTCCGGTTCCGGCGGCGGAGCGCGTATGTATGAAGGGATGTTTTCTCTGATGCAAATGGCCAAGACCTGCGCGGCTTTAGCGCGGCATCATCAGGCCGGTTTATTGTACGTTTCTGTTTTGACCGATCCGACGATGGGCGGGATTATGGCCTCTTTTGCCGGGGTAGGTGATATTATTATCGCGGAGCCCAAGGCGCTGATCGGGTTTGCCGGTCCGCGTGTGATTGAACAGACGATACGCCAAAAACTCCCTGCCGGCTTTCAGCGGGCCGAATTTCTTTTAGCCCACGGACTAATCGATATGATCGTCGAGCGCAAAGAGATGAAAAGCACTTTAGGCCAGCTTATCAGCTATTCCCAATCTGCGACTTCTGCTAAAACTGAAAAATAATTTTCACCCTTAAAATCAGTTTGACAAGTGCCGTGTAAGCAGGTATGCTTTGTCTAGAAAATGAAACAAATGTTTCATAATTAGGACAAATAAAAATGAGATTTCAAACCCCTATCACAAATATTTTAAACAATAAGACAAGAATCGCCTGTTTGCGGTTTTTGTATAAATATTCTGCAAATATGACCGGTCGGGAATTGGCAAAAATGGTCAGGGGATCCCCTTCGACGATTCATCGGGCGATGAAGGAATTGGAGGATGAGCAGATCGTTACATTTAAAAATGTCGGGAATTCGCACATCTACGAGATCAATAAAGACAATTTGATCGTTAAAGAGATTTTGATTCCAATGTTTGAGAAAGAAGAAAATTTGTTGAGGAACTTTTTAGAAGAGCTTGCGAGGCATATCCAATCCTCAGCTTTAAAGAGCAGAATTGTTTCGGTTGCGCTTTTTGGTAGTGTCCATGAGCAGAGGGAAAAGCCCGACAGCGATATTGATTTGTTTGTTCTGGTTAAAGAGCCAAAAGACAGGAAGAAAGTCGAAGATTTGATTTTTGAAATTGACCGCAAAACTCATTTACAAGTCAACATGGGCATTGAGCCTTATATAAAATCCGTTGGGGAATTTAAAAGAGATAAAGATTTGGAAGTGATTAAGTCGATCTTAAAATCTCATCGTATTATTTTTGGAAAGAAAATTGAGGATCTTCTATGAATGCCCGGTTTGCAAAAGTTCAATTGGAGGACAAATCCAACTATCGTGTCTATCTTGATCGTGCACGTGAATTTTATGAAACAATGCAGTCTGCGCAGAGATCAGAGCGTTGGTCAGCAGTTGGACTTAACGCGGTGCATTGCGCGATTTCGGTCAATGACGCGTTAAGCGTCTTTTTTTTAAAAAAGCGATCTGTTGGCGACGATCATCGCTCTGCAGCTGAGTTACTTTCACAGATTGTTGTTGATGATGTCGGCAACCAGATTACAAACTATAAACGGATATTGGCCAAAAAAAATGCTGTAGCTTATGAAGGTCGGGAGTTTAAAGAGAGTGAGGCTTTAGAAGTTTTTAAGCAGACGGAGCGTTTTTATCAATGGGCGATCAAGCATCTGCCCAGTTAATAGCCAGAAAATCATTCTTCCTGCGCTTAATTCTTGTGCGGGGTTGTTTTTTTGTTATAATGCAACCTTAATTTTAAATTAGATGCGGCGTTCCCTTTATAAATAACCCGGAGGTAGTTTAATGGCACAAGTCAAAGATCAGTCAACTCATCATACGACAGCCGCTGCGGATCGCGTTCCTCTTTTTCAAAAAATCATTTATGGCATGGGGTCGTTCGTCAATCAATTTGCCGGGGCCGCGACGGGACAGCTGATTCTTGTTTTAAATCTTGGTTTGGGCGTTAACCCCGCCTTGGTTGGTACTATCGGCGCAATCCCGCGCTTTCTTGACGCTTTTTCAGATCCTCTGATCGGTTATAGCTCGGATAATACGCGTACCCGCTTTGGACGACGTAGGCCATGGATATTTTTTGGGGCGCTGACGTCGGGGTTATTATTGGCTGCGATGTTTCAACTTTACAAAGGGCATAGTGAAAATTATTATTTTTGGTATATTTTGGGGATTCAATGTCTTTTCGTCATTACTTTTGCCTGCTATTCGATTCCGTGGCTTGCTTTAGGCTATGAAATGACCCCCGACTATCATGAACGTACACGTTTGCAGGCTTTCGCCAGCTTTTTTGCGCAACCGGTGTGGATGATAGCCCCTTGGATTCCCCTAATCATGACGTCCAAAGTCGTTGACCTTAAAATTTGGAATTGGACGATTGTTCATTTTGATTCTCCTTTTACAGATATTACGCACGCGGTGCGGATTATTTCTATTATTGTCGGTCTTTTTATTACGGTCTTCGGCGTGCTGCCAGCGGTTTTTAATAAAGAAATTTATGCGAATTTACCCAAGCCTCCCAAGGAAAAAGGGTATGCCAATGTTATTAAAGATCTTTGGGGCAATTGCGTGACGTCTTTTAAATGCGGTCCGTTTGTTCAACTTATTGTGGTGACTTTTCTTATCTTTAACGGTTTTATGCTGGCGTCAGCTTTTACCGCCTATGTTGTTTTCTTTTATGTTTTTGGCGGACAACCGACGACGGATTTGATGTATCAAAACGGCGGAGCGTTGTTGGGAGCTTTTGGAACGCTTAGCTCCATTTGTACGGCTTTTATCGCGATCCCTTTGACCACATGGATATCGTCGATGCTTGGCAAAAGGAAAACTTTTTTGATCACGATGTCTTTGGCCATTTTTGGATATGTTTTAAAATGGATCGGGTATAATCCACAATATCCATATTTTTTGCTGGTGGCCGCGCCATTCTTGGCTTTTCATTTAGGGTCGCTTTTTACGATCGTCTGCTCGATGATCGCGGATGTATGTGATTTAGACGAGCTTCAGACCGGCACGCGCCGAGAAGGGATGTTTAGCGGCATTTATTGGTGGATACAAAAGCTGGGAATGGCTGGGGCTTCAATCTTAGGCGGGGTTCTCATTAACGCAACGGGGTTTGATATCAAATTAGGTCTAAACCAGTCTGCACACGCTTTATTTTATATGCGTGTTTGCGATGTCGGCATCCCGATTGCAACATCCTTGATTGCGATTTACATTATTATGACCTTTGATATTTCTGAAGAAAAGGCGTACGATATCCGTAAACAGCTTGAGACCCGGCGAGGAAAAACGTAAGTATTTTTAGAAACGATAAGTTATGAGTAAACAACCGAACATGAAAGATATGAATTCAAAACCATTGATTATTTTCCCCTATTTGGGGTATGAAAATAATAAAAAGTGCGAGTGGTATTTTTGGTGGACCGTGGATCGTTGCAAGGAGATTG
>JAYRHV010000106.1:0-2807 GCA_041907165.1 Candidatus Omnitrophota bacterium
AAAGTTCTCGTTCGAAACCAATATACTGAGTGGGGGGTGCTTTGGCCCCCTTAAGGAAATACTCTATAAGATCTTGTTTTGTCAGCATCATTGATTGTTTTCATATGACTATTCGCCAAAAATCCTTCGTCCCCAAGCAATCGAGAAAATCCGCTGGCATAAAACCCAAGGGCATAAAATTGTCGTCGTATCAGCCTCGTTTGAAAATTATTTAAGCTTCTGGTGTAAAAAAGAAGAACTTGACCTTTTAGCAACGCAAGGCAAGGTCAAGGACAATAAAATTACTGGAAAGTTTGCCTCACCAAATTGTTATGGAGAAGAAAAAGTGCGGCGTATTAAAGAAAAATATAATTTAAATGATTACGAATTTATTATCGCTTATGGAGACAGCAAAGGAGACTTACCGCTAAAAACGATTGCCACTGAATTTTACTACAAGCCTTTTCGGGCAATCACATAGCGTTCTAGGGCCTCTTGCCATGAGGGGATTCTCATCCCAAGCTCTTGAGAAAGTTTCTGATTCGACATCGCCGAAAAAAGTGGACGGGCGACCTTAGAGGGAAAAGACGCCATCGCAACCGGAATAGTCAACACATTTAAACCTGAGAGCTTTAAATAATGCCGCGTCAATTCATAACGCGACGCATAGCCGCTGTTAGCCGCATGATAAAGTCCTTTTAAATTTTTCTCCAAAGCCTGCAAAGTCATCATGACCAAATCATCTGCGCTCGTCGGCACAGAGACTTCATCGGCTGAAATTCGCAAAACTTTATTTTTTTGAGCCCACTGCGAAACTTTATAAAGAAAATTTTGCACTCCCTGTCCATAAAGCCAGCTGGTGCGCAAGATCAAATGATCAGTAGCAAAAATTTTTGCATTTTGTTCACCCTCCAGTTTGCTGGCACCGTAAATATTTAACGGGTGAGGGGTATCATTTTCATCATACAAATCGCCCTTTTGCCCGTCGAAAACATAATCCGTACTGTAATGAACTAGCTTTATACCACGCGCTTGACAGGCTAAAGCCAAGACCTTAACCGCTTGAGCGTTAACTAATGTAGCTAACTGTGGGTGAACTTCTGCTTCTTCGACGAGATTATACGAGGCGCAATTGATCAAAACAGTCGGCTGATGTTTATCCAGCAAAGCAACCACTTGGTCGGATTCGGTAATATCACACGTAGTGACATCCGTTCCAAAGAAGGGGATTTCTCGACGATAAAATTCCTTTTGAAAAGCTTGGCCTAATTGTCCGTTGACTCCTGTAATGAGAGCTTTCATCAAAATTTTATCCTTCATTTTTTTGGTAAATAAAATTATTATCAGCCTCTTTAAGCGATTTTCCGCCGGCATCTTTGGGTGAAAGAATCGGCTGTATCGTCGGCCACGTAATTTTAATCTCTGGGTCATTCCAAAGGATATTGCGTTCAAAAACTGGAGCATATTCCACGGAGCAGTAATACAAAATCTCAACAGTATCGCTAAGCGCACAAAATCCATGCGCAAATCCGACGGGGACATAAAGCATCCGTTTATTGGCATCCGAAAGATTCTGGCTGACCCACTGGCCAAAGCTCGGCGAGCCTTTGCGGATATCCACGACAACGTCCATAACCTCGCCTTTAATCACACTGACCAACTTTGCTTGCGCCTTAGGGTTAAGCTGATAGTGAAGCCCCCGCAAAACATTTTTTTGCGATTTGGAATGATTGACTTGCACAAAGGTTTCCGCAATCCCGTTGGCTTTAAAGTCCGAAGATTTAAAGATCTCGGCAAAAAAGCCGCGATCATCCGGAAATATTTTTGGCTCAATCACAATAACGTCAGGAATGCGTGCTTTAGTAAATGTAAATGGCATAGGCCTCCAATTTTATAATGGCCGCTCAATCCGGCCTTCGACTTTTTTAAAATCGACATTGACCGCCTGTGGTTTGCGGCCGAAACATAAGCCTAATTGTTCATGATAAGCAATCAAGGCCGGCTCAACATAACGCTGCTTTATTGCATCGGCAGTATTCATATATTTAACTTCTTGGCCTGTAACCCCGACGACAGTGACACCGCTTAATCCACCCAAAAGCAAAAGAGCCGCGCCAGAACCAGCTTCTTTTCCAAAATTCGCATCGAGAGGTGAGGTGTGCCCGCAGCGCACCAAATGGCTGGGAACAATCGCACGGACTTCCGGCGCTTCATTGGCGCCTTTGACATAAAGGCCATGCTTAATCATAAACTCTTTGACCGACGGATCCGCTTTAAATCGCTTGCCCAATTGTTGGGCGACATAGTTTCCGGAACCAGCCAAACGCTTGTGGCCAAAAGAATCAGCAGGGGCTGACTCGTCGACTAACTCTTCGCCGTTAGCGTTTTTTAAGCCTTCGGCCACCACGATCAAATACGAACCGGCTTTGACGTCGCTATTTTTAATCCGATCCATATATTTAGTCTTACAATGTTCATAAAGCGCATCAAAATCGACGGGGACTTCTGGAATTAAAACCGCATCCGCGTCCGCAGTCACACCGCCGCGAAAAGCCGTATGCCCAGCATAGCGCCCAAAAACTTCCATAACCAAAATACGATTGTGCGTATAAGCGGTGGTCTTTAAGTCTTCGACAAAGGCCGCAATACGGCTGATCGTCGAATCGCCGCCGACGGAATACGATTGCAGGTCCAAATCCATCGTCTTAGGCGCATGCACGCATTTGATGCCTTGAGCAGCCAAGTCCACCATAACGCTTCCCGAATCATCACCACCGCTAATCACAAGTCCGTCGATGGCAAATTTTTTCAAACCCGCTTTGATGCGG
>JAYRHV010000107.1:0-2772 GCA_041907165.1 Candidatus Omnitrophota bacterium
TAAGAATTTCGCTGCAACGACTCTCCCCTTCCCCGGTCAAAATATAGTCGGCGCCAGCGTCATAAAATTGGGAGGCGACAACGGATAAAGCATAACCGGTCACCGACTGTGTGTTCTCAAGGACAATAATGGGAATTGCCGGATAATTTATTTTGACCGCACGGACGATTTCTAAAGTTGAAAGATGATTGTTGAGGTTAATCGCATAGACCATGACCGCTTGCGTGTCATCGGGAATGCGCGCCACAATTTCTTTCATCGAAAGTCCCAGCAGTAAGTAATTGTCCCATCGCAAGGCTTGGCGCGGCTTGTCTGCGAAAGCGTCAATCACGGTTGGCAAAAAGTTTTGTTCCCGCAACGCGCCGGCAACATAAGCGAGTGCCAGCGGCATATAAACAATGCCCGTCGTGAAAGGATCATCGTATTGGACGACAAGGTTGGGATTAATCAGGACAGTTTTAATGGGTGCCATAAAATTCTCTAAATTGTTCTGGGCATAATTCGCTATAAAGCCACATGGTTTGGACAAACAACAGATCATGCTTTTGTGAAAACAGATCGCATTTGCCGCTCTTGTATTCTTTCCAAAAAGCGTCTGTTCTTTGAAACTTTTCCGATGGGTCAATGGGTGTGATGTTGTCAGGGTAATAAACTTTGTAATGGCTTTTAAGCTCATCTTTTAGTTGCTGCTTAATTAAATAAATGACGCGGCCTCTTACGGTGTCCAGCTTTTCTTTTGGCACACCGACGGTAGCCTTCCAATCGGTGTGTGTTTTCCAAGAAATATTGATCATCAGAAAGTTCATAAACTGAAGCACAACGATATAGCAGAGCAAAATCCTTGATACCCATCTGCCGCAGGGAATTCCTTTATTTAGAATAGCGATCATGATGGCGATCAAGGCCGCAAAAAGAATCGAAAACGGCGCGCCGTAATAATAACCGCTTATCACAATTTTTTGGATATGAAAGCTGATATTAAGCGATTGCAAAAGGATAAACAGGACGATCAGAATAATTGTTTTTACTAAGGCGACGCGGTATTCTCGGGCTTTTGTGAAAAGATAAATTAAAGCCAGAAAAAGGATTATATAAAATATCTGTATCCCTAGATAATTTAGGCCTATTGTTGTTTCGGGAACCGGAACGCGCAAATGCAACATGGCCCACGGCAGCAAGCTTGCCGAGAATAGCGTTAGCGTATTCCAAGTGAACAATTCCCAATTAACTTGTGAGACATGCGCGTTTTGAGAAATGCAGCCAAAGAAATTGTAGCTTTTGCCAAAAGCGTGTTGGGCTACATAAGGTGTCACGATTAAAACCATAAATAAAAGGATCAGCGCTGGAATACAGTAGATCAAGATGTTTTGAATACAGGTTTTAATATTTTTTAATGTCAGTCGATAGGGCAAAAAATAGCGAATGCTCCATACAAAGGGCAAAACAAAACAGAACGTAGCCATTTCGTCGAGCAAAAGGGATGCGGTCAACAAAGGAATAATGCCCCACACAAAGCCTGTACTAAAAGATGGATTGATTTTATTTTCAGATTCGGGTGGATGGACTTTGGCTAAAATGTAAAGAATGCCGATCACAACGACATTGAGCAGCGGTTTGCCCGGATGCATAAGCATCGTTGCAGAGAACAAATAGCCGCACGAAGAAATATAAACCGCAACGCCGGCTAAGCTCGCGGTCTTTTCTTTTAAAATTAACTTTAAATATTTATAAAAAATCCACGGGGCCAAAACTAGCGTCAGTATCCATAGTATTGATAGCGTCGGGTGCGGGCGCATAAAGTCCCATAAAAAGATCCGGCTTTTAGTTTGAAGGATGTAAGCGATGTATGACAAAAATCGCGGACGGTTCCAGCCGTTATCGAGGCCCCAGACATTGAAAATATTGACAAAATCATGCAAAGAGAAATTTTTTCCGTGGGCCAACACAGCCGGAGTAAAACTAATGACCGACTCTGCTTCCTGATAACAGTTAGCATAGTTGCGCAGAGTAAGAATGATAGCGGCAATGACAGCCAAAAAGACAAATGCAACAACAGGGTCAAATTGCAGTTTCGCAGGTTTAAGAACAAAATTAACAAAATTTTCTTTAATTCTCATGAAAAAAATCTGATTATCTTCTTTGCAGCATCAGTTCGCCTTTGACCGTATCAATCTGAAAAATGAATTGGCCTAAGAACGACATGCCCAAAAGACCGTCGTAATTGCCGCCGCTTTCTTGCTCAAGTACGATCGCTGGGATGTTGGTGGCTAAGGCCCTGCCTAAGCGCAGTTCTTTGAGGATGATGACGCGCCCGGGAACAACTTTGCCATTGGCCAGTTTGGCCTTGACGCGTTTAGCCGCGTTCAAATGATACCCGAGCTTAAGCGCTGTTTTTTTGGACAACATCACATTGCTGGCGCCTGTATCGACCATAAAGGTTGCATGCGTTTTGCGGTTAATAAGGGCATCAGTTAAAAAACTGTTGCCTACCCTTTTGAGCCTGACGATTTGTTTGCCTTCTGCGATACGCACAGCCCCGCGCACAGCGCTGCCGGTTAACTTGGCGGCTTCCCATGTGACGTCGGTTGCCAATTCAATGACTGAACAGCCGGTCAAGATAAAGGCCGTAGATAAAGAAATAATAAAACGATAAATTTTCATGCGCGTACGTTTTTTAAATTATTAGGATTTAATTATACGGGAAATGCTTTTTTTTACGAAACATTTTCTGATTCTCTTGGGCCTTCCATATTTTGCACTTCTTTGCTATGA
>JAYRHV010000108.1:0-6024 GCA_041907165.1 Candidatus Omnitrophota bacterium
CACGGCGTCTGGTTTTACGATTAATGCACTGCCCATTTTTAAAGATACACCCTTGGGTCAAAAAATCTTTGAGTTTTTGTGGGTCGATTTGAAAATATTTTTCTTCAACATCGATAAACAGAGGCCATGCCCCGACATAACGCAGCGCAAAAGCCGGCGCGGCAAATGTCAAATCAGGAACAATCACTTCCTCATCCGGCTTGACATCTAAAACCATAAGGGCTGTATGTAACCCTGCCGTGGCAGACGTACAAGCAACCGCATATTTGCGGCCAATATAATCCGCACAGCGCTGTTCCAATTTTTTTACAAACGGCCCTGCCGAAGAGACCCAGCCGGTATCAAGACATTCTTTAACGTATTTCCACTCATCGCCGGAAATCTCGGGAACGCTCAAAGGAATAAATTGATTATCTTTGGAAACAGCAATGCTTTTCTTATTCATCAATTTTCTCTTCTAAACAGCTGTCCATCCGCCGTCGACCATGACCGTCGCGCCGCTCACATAGGATGCGGCATCACTTGCTAAAAACAAAACTGCCGCAGCGACTTCTTGGGGCTTAGCCATACGGCCTAACGGTGTTTGCTGGGCATATTTCGCAACAAATTTTGGATCTTGGCCGTCAAAAACTCCTCCCGGACAAACGGTGTTCACACGAATATTATACCGTCCATAATACGACGCTAAATAACGGCCCAAATTGACAATCCCGCCTTTGACCGCCGAATAAATAATCGGCAAGGGCACCACCTTGGTGCCTTGATAAAGATCAAATTTACCGCCGACAACGCCATAAATGGATCCCAAATTGATAATACTGCCGCCCTTTTTTTTCATATGCTGGGCAACGCTGCTCGCACACAAAGCCGTCGCGTTTAATTGGCTGTCCACATTCTTACGCCACGACTCAACAGTTACCGCCTCGGGCAGCAGTGCCCAATCTGCAGTCTTAGGATACGCACAGTTGATCCAAATATCAATGCCGCTCAAACTTTTAACCAGCGTATCGATATTGCTTTTTAAATTTTCGAGTTTCGAAATATCAAAATCGACAAAGGTCACTTTGCCCTTTGCTCCGGAGAATGACTTTGCTAATTTTTGGGCGGTTTTTGCGTTGTTATCAGCGATAATAACCCGTGCTGAGGCCTGCGCTAATGCGCGGACCACGTCGCGTCCGATTAACCCCGCGCCTCCGACGACAACAGCGTTTTTTCCATCAAGCCTAAACTTCTTTAAATAATCTGTCATAGCGTGACATTTCCTTTGCTGACTAAAAACTCGATTAATTGAAAATCAAATTCAGAATCAATATCAAAAGCTGACGACTCAGGCATTTCCCAGACGAAAGTTCTTTTTGACAAACACGTTTTGGTTTTAGGGTTTAAAAGAAAATCTCTGGCATAAACATAAATCGAAGCGTTCATATCATAAATGGGCGGGACATCCTGCCGTCTTAAAAATGGTTTGGACGATTGTTTAACCAACAGTGCCAAACCGTTGGGTTTTAATTCGAGCATATTAAAATATGGATTGCGGCGGGCTTTGGTTGCGCTGACAACCGAATGTGCTTTTTTTTGTAAAAACAATTGGTACGCCCCTTCGATATCTTCAACCTGCCTAAGCGGCGCGCTGACATCCAAGTCGACAAGAATTGGATATTTTGTCTTGTCGATTTTTTCCATTGTTTTTAAGGCATGTTTTAAAACCGCAAGTTTACCTGTCTTATCTGTTGCCAAATTTGAGGGGCGCATAAAGGCGACGGTTGCGCCAGAGTCTTGCGCGATTTGGGCTATCGCAAGCGAATCCGTCGAGCAGATGATTTTATCCGCCCGGCCCCAGTTTTTGGCTTGCTTGATCGTGTGGCTGATCAAAGGCGACCCGCACAAAAGGCGGATATTTTTATTCACAACCCCCTTGGAGCCGCCGCGGGCGCAGACAGTCAAAAGAATTTTTTCTTTAAGCATTTCTAAACTCCAAAATCTTTTCCAAAAGGATTTGTGATTCCCCAAGATTATTTATCCCTTTGGGGGTTTTTAAGTTTTTGAAAAAATATTGACTTTGCGCTTTCAAATAGGCATTGCGATCAACGGGAAACCTAAAGCGGCGGACCTTGCCTCTGGAGTGATAAATTATCGTATTATTAATCAAGTCTCCCTCGATAAAGCCTTGTTTTAAATCAATCTGAATTTTACGTTCTGTCTGAAAGCTTGCAAAATTCAAATGGCAATTGACAATAACGCCATTTTCCAAAGTCACTAAAGTGTCCGCAAAATCTTCACTGTCAACCGTGACATGGCCCATGCGGCCCTTGACCCCTGCGATAGACTTTATTTCGCCTAACAAAAAACGGATATAATCAAATTCATGAGAAAGGTCTAAAATAACCCCCCCACCTAATGCCCGTCGGGCAGAATAGCTTTTTTTAGAGTCTGATGCCGGCCGCCACGCATGGAGCATCGAAGAGCATACAACGCGGGCATGGAGTACTTTTTTGTCTTTAAGCAATTCTTTGATTTTGAGAATGACCGGATGAAAACGCAAACAATAGGCGACATAGGCCGAGAGTTTTTTCTTATGACAAAGCGCTATTAGCTGACTGACCCCGGCAAGAGAATCCGAAAGCGGCTTTTCAATAAAAAGATGCATGCCGCGCACAGCGCATTCGAGGGCCGTCGTTAAATGCTCACTGGTCGGATTGGTAATAAACGCAACCTGCGGCTTTAAACGCTCAACGCTTTCCCAGTTTGAGAGCTCCGGGACCTTAAGCGAATTTTTTTTAGAAGTTTTGCCCGAGCGAAACGCATAAAGCTCATGCTTAAAATCTTTACGCAAAATTTCTGCATGCCGCACGCCGATAGAACCTAAGCCAAAGATAATTATTTTCATTTTGATGAGATTCTAGTCATCAGCGCCGTCGCCGTTGACCGTATGCCGTAATTTCCACTGGTCGTTGACCTTAGTCCAAAGATGCTCAGATCGAAAATTGTCGCACAAATTCTTAAACTCTTCATCAGACAACCCGACATATTCTAAAAATTCCTTGTAATAGCGCAGGGGAAATTCTCCGTCAAATTTCTTAATAAGCGCTTTACCTTCGTCGGTGGTGATCTTTTTATTGCGTATCTCTTGGGATGAGTCCTGCATGGCGCGCCCCATGCCAAATTTAATATACGACGTGTAATAAAAAAACCCATCAATTTTATCATCCAAACTATTGTATTTTGAATATGTCCCCTCGGTACGGACCGGGTTAGCTTCAAAACCAATTTTTTCACAAGCAAAGTAATAACATTCCTGCGGGTCCCACTTTTCAAAATAGCCTGTAAAAAATATTTTGATATCTTTCTGTTTTGCAATCTTAGGGTCCAGCGGTAAATACGGCATAAGCTCTGCAAGATTAACATCATGCTTTTCGATGATTTCTTTAACCGAAACACCGCCTAAACACAATTCATCAACTGTTTTTCCTCCGTACATGTCCGTACTAAACCCCGACTGGGACCCGCTGGAAAACTGTTTTTCATCGGCCTTGTCAGAGACCCCATCGGTTGTCCCATATTCGCCGGGCATCTCACCATAAAAGGCAATGGGGACATTAAACATCGCGCACATTTTGGCAACAAATGTTTTCTGCCCCAAAATAAAAGGCTGAAATGGATGCAATAGATTTAAAACCGCCAAACGCGTCAAAAGCCGATGTGTTTTCCCACTGGGTGTAAAAAGGTAATTGTCAAAACCGCCCTTATGTATCCAGCTTTGAAAATTTCGCCAGCCAACGTCCGTATACAAATGCGGAGACCACGTGACGGTCAAGGGGTGCATTTTATATTTGTATTTGATCAGCCACGCGGCATAAACGCTGTCTTTGCCGCCGCTGCCGGGGACAATACAGTCATAACTGCCATCGTTTTTTCGGTATTGATTGCAGATGTCCCAAAGTTCCTCTTCTCTTTTTTTCCAATCAATCCCTTGATGCTGTTTTTCTTTGTTTATACAGGCAGCGCACACGCCATCGGCATTAAAATGGATCGTCTTTTTTTTAGAAGCGCGGGTATGTTCATATTCATTGACGGAATTGGGCCGTTGGTTGGTCATATTGCAAATTTTGCAAAACTTGACTTCTTGAGGCAATCCAAACCAAGCCTGATGATCCTGATTTTTATTCATACTTTTTTACTCTCTTAAACTCACAGCGATATTGTTGGCATCAAGATACTTTTTTAGTGTTGGGATATCACATAAATCATAGTGAAAAACAGAAGCACACGCGACAGCACTGACATCTGTTGTTTGCAGCAAATCCAGAATATGTTTTGGAGTCCCGCATCCGCCGCACGCGATGACGGGGACAGACACAACCGCATTGATTTGCTTGATAAGGTCGATTTCAAATCCACTGCGCATCCCTTCATGGTCAATAGAGGTAACCAAAATTTCTCCTGCACCTAAATCGACCAAACGCCTCGCCCAATCCACAGCGTCGACACCTGTCGCCTGCCGGCCAGTGTCGACATAAGCTTCCCAATGTCCCTCGCGCAACTTTTTAGCTTCGATAGACCCAACAATACACTGCGAGCCAAACTCTTTGGCGGCATCCCGGATAAATTCCGGACGCTTGAGTGCCGCCGTATTAACCGCAACCTTATCCGCGCCGCAGCGCAAAATTTCTTGAATATCCGCAAGCGTCCGTATCCCGCCGCCAACGGTAAGCGGGACAAAAACATCTTCTGCGACTTGTCGGATAATATCTTTAAGGCTATTGCGTTCATAAAGGCTGGCCACGGCATCCATATAGAGGATCTCATCAGCGCCCTGAAAATAATATTTTAAAGACGCTTGCGAAGGCACCCCGACGACTCGTAAGCCTTCTAAGTGAATGCCTTTAACAATTGTATTGTTCTTAATATCCAAACGCGGAATAATCCGGATTTTATAATTGTTCATGGTCCTTAAAATTAACGCCTAGGTCCTTAACCGCCTTATAATATTCTTCCCACTGGCCAATATCCGTCCAAGACTTTTCATCGACTGGATAAACCCCGACCTTAAAATTCTTTCGCTTCGCGGCCAAGATCAAATCGGTCATATTAAATAATTTTCCCTTCGGCACAAGGCTCAAAATATGGGGATTTATGACATACATCCCTGTATTGACCAATAGATCATACTCGGGCTTTTCCTTGATACTCTTAAGTAAACCGCGCCCTTGGATTTCGCAGACCCCGTAAGGGATCACATAATGCCGGCAGGAAACGACAATGGTCAGATCATGTTTATTTGCATTGTGAAAATGGATCATATCCTCATAGTCGCTGTCGATAATGACGTCGCAATTGGTTACCACAAATGGTCCTTTGAGCTTTTTTTCCAATGCCTTAAGGCTGCCCGCTGTCCCCAACGGCTTATCTTCTTCGATATACGTGATCTGATATTTTTGGTTCATCTCCTCAAAATATGACTTGATCATTCGCGCTTTATGGTTAAGGGTAATATAAAAATCCTTGATCGCATATTCATTGAATTTATCCATAATAACTTCAATGATAGGTTTCCCGTCGATAGGAATCAATGCTTTGGGCAAAATACGCGTAAAAGGATCCAGCCGCGTGCCCTTGCCGCCGGCCATAATCACAACCGAAGCCTCCAAATGTTCTTTGCGTGCATGCACTTTACCGGCAAAAACCTGTTCCCACGTAAGGACATCACTGACAAGATTTTTGGCATTGACCACCGCAATCGCTTGTATTTCAAATTTAAGCATCGTCTGACGGACAAACTCAATAGAATAATTTTTAGTCACAGTGATCGGTTTTTTGTTACAAATTTTAATCACCTTCTGCCGAAGAGACCCGCCCGTAAGAACCCACTTGCGGATATCGCCATCGCTTAAAGCTCCAAGGATCGCAGTCTTTTCGTCAACCACAAAAAGCTGTTTGGACCCGACTTTACTTAAGCGCTGCATTGCCTGTTTGATCGATTCGTCACGGTCAATTAAAAAATCTTTGACTTCTTTTTGCATAATG
>JAYRHV010000109.1:0-1806 GCA_041907165.1 Candidatus Omnitrophota bacterium
CCTTTCGGATACTGATTCAAGAGCAAATCAAAAGGCGTGTTGGGGCCAACCGTGAATTTTTGCTCAAAAGTTTTGCGGATGAGACTTTTGTATCTGTTCTGCAGGCGCAGGGCGGATGGTATATGATCCTAAAATTGTCTGGTGCAATCGACGAAGAAAAGATCACGCAAGAGCTGTTGATGCAGGATAAGGTCTATGTGCATCCGGGGTATTTTTTTAACTTTAGCCAAGAGCCGTATTTGATTTTAAGCCTTTTGCCTGCCGAAGAAATTTTTTGTGAAGGGGTCAGAAGGATTGCAACACGATTAAAAAAGTCATTTATAAATATCTAATTGGCTCGGGTGGCGCGAAGGGGGTCCCCTGCCGCCCGCAGCTTGCGAGGACGGTAGGGTCCGCAGCGACAGCGTAAGTCCCGCAAAGCGGGGGACCCGAGCCGCTATAAAAGGAAGTCTACTATGGAAATTGGAATTGTCGGGTTACCGAATGTCGGCAAGTCAACTTTGTTTAATGCTTTAACCGGGGCGGGAGTTGCGGCCGAAAATTTTCCGTTTACGACCATTGAACCTAATATCGGGATTGTGCCTCTGCCGGATGAGCGGTTAAATGTTTTGGCGCAAAAAAATGACAGCGTTAAAATAACGCCAGCCGGGATTCGCTTTGTGGATATCGCCGGGATTGTCAAAGGCGCCAGTCAGGGCGAAGGCTTAGGCAACAAATTTCTTTCGCATATCCGCAGTGTCGATGCGATATGCCATGTCGTGCGCTGTTTTAAAGACGAAAATGTCGTCAACGTTTTGGGAAATCTCGATCCGTTAAACGCGGCGGATATTATCGAGACTGAGCTTTTGCTGGCTGATTTGCAACAGGCGCAGAAAGCGTTTGATAAATACAAAAAACCCGCGCAGGCAGGCGACAAGATCGCCAAAGAAAAAACAGCGGTTTTGGAAGCAGCGATGAAAGGGTTTAATGAAGGCAAATCTGCGCGTTCTCAAGGATTGTCCGCAGAGCTTATTGCCGAGTATCAGTTTTTGACGTCTAAACCGATTGTTTATGTCGCAAACACCGACGAGAGCGGGGCGCCGGCTGATCTTTTAACGCCTTTGCAAGAACGTGCCCAAAAGGAAAACGCGCAAGTGGTGGTCCTGTGTACAAAAATTGAGGCCGAAATTTTGGAGTTGCCGGTTGAAGAGCGCGCCTCGTATTATGACAGCGCGGGGATTACCTCGCCGGGTCTAGCGACCTTGGCGCGGGCCGGACAGCAGCTTTTAAATCAGATCTGTTTTTTTACTTCAGGCCCGCAAGAAACCCGCGCATGGTTGATTACAAAAGGAACCAAGGCGGTCAAAGCGGCCGGAAAAATCCATAGTGACATCGAGCGCGGGTTTATCCGCGCGGAAATTCATAAATATAAGGATCTCGTCGAGCTTGGATCGTATAAGGCGATCCAAGAAAAGGGATTAGTTTCGCTGGAAGGCAAGGATTACGAAATGCAGGACGGCGATGTGGTGTATTTCCGGTTTAGCGTTTGAAAATTTTTTATGTGGAAGGAGAAAACATGGCAAAAAAAGCAAAAGCACCCTCTGCAAAAAAAACACAACGTCCCGACTGGGATCAGTATTTTTTAAAATTGGCCATGCTCGCCTCTGAGCGGGCCACCTGTCCGCGCATGCATTGCGGCTGTGTTTTGGTCAAAAACAAAAATGTGATTTCAACCGGATACAACGGCTCAATTCCCGGGGACGAGCATTGCGAAGATATCGGTTGTCTGGTCGTCGATAACCACTGTGTGCGTACCGTCCATGCGGA
>JAYRHV010000110.1:0-3229 GCA_041907165.1 Candidatus Omnitrophota bacterium
AATGACTTGTATTTTGAATTGCCGGTTAGCTTTGTTGTCGCGGCTTTAGGCGGTGAGGTTTCGGTGCCGACTTTAAGCGGGAATGTGGCGATGAAAATCCCCGCCGGCACGCAAAGCGGGCGCACGTTTCGGTTAAAGGGAAAAGGGATGCCGGATTTGCACGGCGGCGGGCATGGTGAGCAGTATGTGAAGGTCATGGTGAGCGTGCCGGAGCATTTGACGAGCGAACAGCGCAAACTGCTGGAAGAATTTGCCAAACTTAGCGGCGAAAAAGTTTCGTCGGATTCTCTGGCGGATAAGTTTAAGAATGTGTTTAAGTAAGGACGCTAGTGGTTGGACGCTGGACGTTAGAAAAAAATCCAACGTCCAGCCACCAGCGTCCAACGTCTAACGGAGAGTTTTAATATGCCAACCTATCAATATGAATGCGAGTCCTGCGGGCATATTTTTGATGCTTTGCAGTCGATGAGTGAAAAGAAACTGAAAAAATGTCCCAAATGCGCCAAAATGTCTTTGGTCCGTCACATTGGCGGGGGAAGCGGGATTATTTTTAAGGGAACCGGCTTTTACGAAACCGATTACAAAAATAAGCCGGCCGCGCCGGCTAAAAGTTCCGGCGGCGGGCATTGCCACTCAGGCGGCTGCGGCTGCGCGAGCGCGCCTGCAAAAACAGAAAGCAAAAAGTAACAGCAATAAGTAATCTTATGTAATTTTTGCATCGTACGTCTTAAAAAAAGAAAATGGACAACCTTTCATAAATGAGGTATGCTTTAATCAAAAGTAAGCATGTAAGGAAGTAGGAAAAACGGAGGTTGTTATGAAAATATTAGAAACTGCAAAAATTACCACTAAGGGTCAAATTACGATTCCTAATCGTATCCGCAAGTTATTGCACCTTAAAGAGGGTTCTGCTGTCGCTTTTGGAGTCAGTAAGGAGGGTGTCCTGCTTCTGCCGTGTGAGATTAATGCTAAATCTCCTTACACGGCTAAGGAATGGGCCAAAATTGAAAAGCTGGCCTGCGAAAAGGGAAAAGCTTACCAAACAACAACTGCCGCGAAAGCCCATATTCACGCGCTATGAAATTTGAGTTTAAGCCGTCCTTTGATCGTTCTGTCAAAGGCCTACACGGGATTGAGAAACAAGAAATCAAAACGGTTGCTGTTGAGCTTATCAATATGCTTTCTCAAGATCGGGAGATCTATAAAGGGATAGGATTAAAGCGGCTTAAGGGTAATTTTTGGGAAGTCCGAAAGGGTCTTAAAACAAGAATTTTGTTTCGCTGGGAGGGGGACCTTATAGAATTTATTCTTGCCGGGAATCATGGTCATGTTAAAAAGTTTCTTAAAAGCTTTTAGTATACAGTAAGTTATTCTTTGTTGGAGCGTTGATAAGGTGCCTTAAGTTCGACAATGTTAAAAAAGATTCCTAAGAATTTCGTACCGTTTTTGGCTCATTTTTGCTAATATAAAGCATTGTTAAACGTCAAAAACTAATTAAAAAGAAAGAAGACAATCTGCGTAAAGCAGATTTTTTATCATATGACCGAAATCAAAGCGTTTAGAGGGATTCATTACAACCCCGAAAAAATCAGCAATCCGTCCAAGGTGATGTGCCCGCCGTACGACGTTATTTCAGCGACACAGCAGGATGGATATTATACCCGCAGTGAATATAATTTTATTCGGCTTGAGCACGGCAAGGATAAGCCGGGCGACAATGAAAGCCAAAACAAGTACACCCGTGCCCACGAAATATTAAATCAGTGGTTAGACAGCGGCGTTTTGGTGCAGGATGAGAATCCGTGCATTTATTATTATCGCCAGGAATACAAGGTCTCGGGTGAGCGCCATAGCCGTTTGGGCTTTATTGCGGCGATGAAAATTGCGGATGATAAAGATTCTAAAGTTTTTCCCCACGAAAACACGCACGCCGCGGCTAAAGAAGACCGTTTTAAGCTCTGGACCAGCGTGGGGGCCAATTTGAGCCCGATTTTTGTGTGTTTCTCGGACCGCGAACGCAAGGTCGAAAAGATTTTTATCACGCATTTGGCGGTCACGAAACCGCTATTTGATGTCACCGATGACGATGGGGTCAAGCATCTGTTTTGGAAATTAGATGACCCCAAACTTATCAGCCAGATCGTCGCAACCTTAGGGGGCCAATCGCTTTTTATCGCTGACGGACATCACCGCTATGAAGTCGCCTGCGAAATCCGCCGGCAAAAGTTAAAGCAAACGGCCAAACCGACTGCAGATGAGCCGTTTAACTATGTGATGACGTATTTTACAAATATTGATTCGAAAGATTTGAAAATTTTTCCGATGCATCGGATTGTGACCAAGCTTCCCGGCGAGCTTTCGTTTTTGGAAGAATTCTTCCGCATGGACCGCATCAAGTCCAAAAATGATTTTATGGTTCTTTTGACGAAAGCTGGCGTCAATGAACACGCGTTTGGGTTATATACTAAAGAAGGGTATATGCTTTTGCGGCTCAAAAACAAGGCGTTGATTGACAAGACGATTCCCGAAGGCTCGCGCGATTATCGCCGGCTGGATGCGACGATCCTTAAATATTTTGTTTTTGACAAACTGGGGGTCAAGTCGGAAGACATCCTTTATACGAAGGACGCCATCGAGGTCATTACCAAAGTGGATGAAGGCTTAGCGCAGGCCGGTTTTATTATGAATCCGGTCAAGATCCAGCAGCTAAAAGCTGTGGCCTTAAACGGAGAAAAAATGCCGCCTAAGACCACCTATTTTTATCCCAAAGTCCTTTCGGGCCTTACAACACATCGGATTATCTAGATTTTCATAAGGAAAATTTTCTATGGCACTTTTTGGAAAAAGCAAATATACCTTGGTCAGCGTGCGCAAACGCAACATCCCCGAAGGTATTTGGTCCAAATGTCCTGAATGCGAATCGCCCTCCTATGTCAAGGGCTTAAAGAGCAATAAAAACGTTTGCCCTAATTGCGGTTATCATTTTCCGTTGACCGCGCCGCAGCGCATTGAACTTTTAACAGACGAAGGGACGTTTGAAGAGTTTGATGCCGATTTGACATCGCAAGACCCGTTAGATTTTAAAGGGCTTAAAACTTACAAAGATAAATTAGCCGCGGACCAAGAAGCAACCGGCTTAAAAGATGCGGTGATAACCGGTGTCGGCAAAATCGACGGAAAGTCCGTCGGGATTGCTGTTACGGACTCGCGGTTTATCATGGGCTCGATG
>JAYRHV010000111.1:0-4946 GCA_041907165.1 Candidatus Omnitrophota bacterium
CTGTTAATTCTGACGCCAATGATGACGTTTCGGCCGAGTTAAAATCGCGTTTTGATCAAAGGATCCGTACAGGGATCAATGACAATAAATATCATGCCTTGATCCTTTTAAGCGGCGGCAAGGACAGCGCGTATGTTTTGCATCGGCTTAAAGAAGAATATCCGCGCTTAAGACTGTTGGGTGTTGTTGTGAACAATGGTTTTATGAGCCCTAGCGCTATTTCTTCAGCGCAATTTGTTGCGCAAAAACTTAAAGTCGATCTGCTGATTGCCAACGGGTATATCGACGAATTTGCGAGCAATTTTAGGCAGGCTTTTTTAAACCTCAATGGGCGAGGCGGTTACGGGGTTATTGATTATGCCGACGGAGATTTGATTTTTGACATTGGCCTGCGTATCGCCCGTCAGATGAATATCCCCACCATCGTCGGCGGACTTTCGTGGGTGCAGGTCAAAATGATCCTCAAACAAGATAATTTTGAGCAAGAAAAAAATCCGGGCATGCACGTGATTTTTCCTTTGTATATTTGGAGGACCAGCGAAGAAGAAATCAAGGCCTGCGTTCGTAAAAATGGCCTTCTGCCTTTAGGCGCCGAAAGTCCGATTACCAGCAACAATGACCTGATTTTGACAATGTCTATTATTGATGTTTTAAATAATGGCTATTCGAGCTTTGAGCCTGAATTTGCACAACTAATTAGAGAAAAGAAAGCGGACCGCAAAACATGGCTGTATGTTTTTGAGCTTCTTGAATTTGCGGTTCATCGAGGGGTCTTAAATAAATATCTTCAGGAAAGCCTTGCAAAACTGAACTTAAAAGTTTCGGACATCATTAAGCAGTCCCAATAGGATATATTTTATCGTCTAAGGGGCAGATCTGTTAATCTCTATGTCTACTGAAAACAATAAACAGATGCAGGCAATCGTCGCTAACCTTGCTCAAGTTATCGAGGGCAAACAGGACAGGCTAAAGCTTTTTGTTCTGGGGCTTGTCGCCGGCGGGCATATTTTGATTGAAGATATTCCCGGGGTGGGCAAAACAACGCTCGCCCGCACATTGGCTAAAACCATCGACGGCCAATTTGCGCGTATTCAGTTTACGCCGGACCTTCTGCCCAGTGATATTACCGGTGTTAACGTCTACCAGCCATCGACGGGTGAGTTTATTTTTAAAAAGGGGCCGATTTTTGCCAATATTGTTTTGGCCGATGAAATCAACCGTGCCTCGGCACGCACGCAATCAGCTCTTCTGGAGGCGATGAGCGATGAGCATGTGACCATCGACGGAAAAACATTAGCTTTGCCCAGACCTTTTATTGTTTTGGCGACCCAAAATCCGGTCGAGTATCATGGCACGTATCCTTTGCCCGAGGCGCAATTGGACCGTTTTATGCTGCAAGTGGATTTAGGTTATCCGCCGCGAGACGTCGAAGAGTCTTTGATCATTAACCGCACGAGCCAAGATCCGGTCGATGCCGTCGGGAAGGTCATTTCTTTAGAGACGCTTAATCATTTACGCTCTGCCGTCGATCATGTCAAAATGGAAACTTCTGTCAGCCAATATTTATTGCAAATTGTCAGCGCAACCAGAGAGCATCCTAACATCCGCTTGGGGGTGAGCATACGCGGCACACTGTTGTATGCCCGCATTGCTCGCGCTTGTGCGCTTTTGGAAGGCCGTGATTTTGTCATTCCACAAGACGTCAAGCGTCTTGCCATCCCGGTTTTGTCGCACCGGATTCTTCTAAATAATAAAGCGCAATATAGTGGCAGCGCATCTTCGCATATTATTGAAGAAATTTTATCGTCCGTCTCTGTCCCACGCTAATGCCACATCCAGAATGGTCATTTTTAATGTTGCCCGAGGACCACAAAGAAGTCAAGTGGATGCAGTCGTTTGTGCAGGCTAAATTCACTGTCTGGGGCCAGATTATTTTTGGCATGATTTTAGTGGGGATGGCTATTTCATCTGTTGGAACGCAGATCGCAGGATACTTTTTTGTCAGCTTGGTTTGGTCTTTGTTTTTGACATCGTTGTTTTTGACTTTGTTTTTTAAACCGAAAGTTGTGGCTAGGCGTATTTTGCCACCGGCTGTGACAGCTGGCGCAATCACTTTATATCGTGTCATTGTGACAAATGTAGGCAAAAGACCTTTGTGTAATTTAGAAATTTTTGACCACAAGCTGCCTTATGGGTTATATTCCGTTTCGGAGCATCCGCAGCAAAAAACTTCTGTCGATTGGTTAGAGCCGGGCAAGTCTGAAACTTTTACAATCGCCCTGCGCACACCGCGCCGCGGGTCATTTCTTTTAGAACCTTTGATTGCCGCAACAAGTTTTCCGACCGGGCTGATACGCTCGACACAACGTGTAGCCCAAGCAAATCCCTTTATTGTTTTTCCAAAGCTTTTGAAACTTCCGGACGGAGAATTTGCTTTGAATCAAAAATTCCAGAGTGGTGCATCACAGGCAAGTATCAAATTTGGCGCTTCTAATGAATTTTTAAGTACTCGCGAATACCGTGCAGGTGACCGGATGCGCGATATCCACTGGCAGTCCTCAGCGCGCGTTGGCAAGCTCATTGTCAAAGAATATATTGACGAATATTTTGTCCGCGTGGGGCTTTTTTTAGATACAGAACTTAAGCGATTTGAAAAACATTTATGTTTTGAGGCCCGGATTTCTTTGTGCGCTGGTATGGCCGAAGATTTTTATTTTAAGAATTATCTGGTTGAGCTCTTTTTAAGCGATGCGCATTCTCCTGTGGTCAAAGTCGGCGCTTCGCAGGATCAGTTAAGTCATCTATTTGAAATGCTCTCGGCCGTCGAAGGGGAGGACCATGTTAATTTTTCACACCCCTTAGCCCGAATCAAACAACAGGCGCAAGGGTTATCGGGAATCATGGTTTTTCTTAAAGATTGGGATCTGATGCGAGAGGCTTTTGTTCAAAGCATCAAGGAGCTTGATATCCCTGTGAAAGTTGTGATTGTCCGTGACAAACACTTAACGCGTTTGGTCAATGACCCGGATGTTTTAGTTTATACCCCGCAGCAATTGGATTATAAAATATGATTAAGGCGTATATCAATATTGTGGTGATGATGTTTTTGTCATGGAGCGTCTATGGATTATGCCAAGAAGATAGCTTTTTAGTGATGTTGTCGGCGGGCTTTGTTATTTTAACATCCTTGATCCGCAGTCAATTGCCCGAGAACGAATTTCGAGTTTTTGAAAAAATCCCTTTGTCGGTAATTATTATTATTTCATTTTTAGCGGGAATGTTTTGGCGCAGTTTTGTGCCGATTCCAGAGTCGGCGCATTCGCCGTTTCCTGAATTTACTGCCGCTCTGCAATCAGGTTCAATTTTTGCGGCGCTTCTGATTTGGCTTAAACCTTTTACAACAAAAAACATGTATCAGCTTGTGTTTTGCGCGTGGTTGACTGTCGGTTTGTCGATGAATGTGCCGTTTGACGCAAATCAACTGATCGTTTTTTCGACATTTTGTTTTGGAGCTATTTCTATTGTCATTCTTTTGACCAGAAAAAGACCGACGGACAAAAGATACCTGTTTGCGTATGCCCGTGATTTTATTATTTATTCGATTGTGCTTATCATGCTGACAACTGTTTTGTTTATTGGGATCTCGCGGGCGATTGTCGCGGTCGAAACGGCGTTTTTTAATACGATCAGCGATTATATTATGCCGCGGGGATATACCCACTTTTTGCGGATTAGCTCTCAGCTTAATTTGATTACGCCGGGTGTCAGCGCTTTTGACCGCCGGCCGGTTATGGAGGTCAGACTGCCGAGCAATATCAAAGGCTATTTGAAGATGCAGGTATTTGACGATTACAAAAACGGGACGTGGAGAGAACCCCAAGAGAATAACAAGACGGTTTTGTCCCGTATTTTGTCTCGAGGAGAACCCGTCGGTGAAATAACAATGTTTACGTATTTCAAAAACTTGATTCCCGCGCCTGAGAACATCATAGCGGTTAAAGCAAAAGTGCCGTATTTTCGCAGCCAAGACCAAATTATTTATGCTTCAGAACAACAGAACATGCGCAAGCTAGAATTTTCTGTCTCGACACAAAACCAACAGGTGCTTTTGTCCGATGATGAATTTGAACGTTATACTGTTTTGCCCTCTGGGATCGCCAGCCAACTTAAGGAAATTTCCAGTTCCATTGTCGGGCAAAACGATGATGTTAAGACCAAGGCCAACAAGATTGCTCAGTATCTTCGTGACCATTTTGGGTATTCTCTGGACGTGAGTTTTTCTGCCGACGATAAGGGCCTGATTACGATGCTAAAAGAAAAGCGTCCTGCGTATTGTACGTATTTTGCCTCGGCGTTGGCCCTGCTTTTGCGCGCCGAAAAAATACCGGCGCGGGTGGCGGCTGGTTTTTATACCAACGAGATGGTGGATCCAAAAAATAATACGTATCTGGTGCGTGTCAATAATGCGCATGCGTGGACCGAAGTGTATGCGCCGTTTACAGATCCGGTTACAAAAAAAACGATTAAGTTCTGGCGCAGGCTCGACGCAACGCCTGCATCTTTTAGCAATGAAGTTGCAAAAGCCTCCGGAGGTATCAATTTGGAAGTGGCGTTTGAAAAAATGTGGCTTAGCGTTTTGCGGTTTAGCGCGCAAATTGTGAGCATGGATAAAAATCAGCTTAGGCTGGATATGGTTTTGGTTTTGATGGGTTTGATGGCTTTTATCAATCGGCAAAAGATTATTTCTGGGGTTATCCAGTGGTTTAAAGGCAGAAAAAAGTCTTCTAAAGTGCATTATGAAACTGTCGATTCGTTACGGGTTATCTATGAGCGTTATCAAGCGTATCTTAAAAAAGAATTTGGTCAAATGCGGCAAGCTGCTGATACAGATGAGGATTTGATCCTCCGGTTGAAAACGCAGTTTCCCCAAAAAGCAGAGTCGATTA
>JAYRHV010000112.1:0-7782 GCA_041907165.1 Candidatus Omnitrophota bacterium
ACATGTATTCTAACGGCGTGCGCAAAAGTCAAGTGGAGCGTTTTAACAAAGAAGGGTATTTGACCAAAACCCAGTGGATTGCTACCAGCGGCGATGTGCAGTTAGCACGGGGAGAGGCGATGTTTCGCGGCCAATGCAAAGCGTGCCATACGAAAGACGTCTATCGCTCGATGAAAAGATTATTAGGCGACCGTGACAAGGATGCCATAGGCAATTTTCTTAAAATTTTGCATGAAAACAAGCCCGACTCGCCGTACCATAAATATATGCCGCCTTTGGTTGGTACACCTGATGAAATCAATGCCCTTCGCGATTATCTTACGACACTGACAACTAAAGCAGCTGGGAAGCATTGAGGCTGACTAAGGATAGTTTATGAATATCTGGATTTATATCACTTTAAGTGTTTTGGTGGTCAGTTTAATTTCGCTGATCGGTGTTTTTACCCTTTCGTTGGGCAATGATATTTTAAAAAAGATTTTGTTGTATTTGGTGAGTTTTGCCGTCGGAGGGCTTTTTGGCGATGCGCTGATCCATCTGATCCCTGAATCGTTTAAACAGATTTCTCCCTCGCCGATTGCCTCTTTTTGTATTTTGGGGGGGATTCTTATTTTTTTTATTCTCGAAAAATTCTTGCGCTGGCAGCACTGCCATATCCCGGCGTCCAGCGAACATGTGCATCCGGTGGTTGCGCTTAATATTGTCGGTGATGGGTTCCACAACATGATTGACGGGATGCTCATTGCCGCAAGTTTTCTCTCCAGCGTCCCGATTGGGATTACCACGACGATTGCGGTTATCCTGCATGAGATCCCTCAGGAAATAGGGCATTTTGGCATACTTGTCCATGGGGGCGTTGCCGTACGCCGCGCGCTTTTATTAAATTTTCTTTCTGCCCTTTCGGCATTTTTGGGAGCTTTTATTGTTTTTTTGATTGGCACGCATGCCGCATCCTTTAGCGTTTATTTGCTTCCGATTACCGCCGGCGGATTTTTGTATATCGCCGGGTCAGACCTTATTCCTGAACTTCATCATGGGCATGAAGTCAGCATCCGTGCGGCTTTGGGACAATTTTTGTGCATCATTTTAGGCATTGGACTTATGGCCGCTTTGCTGGTTATAGGGTAACTATGCTTGGTTAGCTGCGACTACACCGAGAAGAAGGTTCATTGTTATGGTGCGGTTTCGAAGAATTTTGTTCTTTATTTTTATTCTTTTTTTGGGGATATTGCCTAGTTCTGACGCGTATAAGGTCAGCAACTTGGAATTTCAAGATGTTTTTAAACGCGGGCCGGTAGAATTATCTTTGCGCGGGGCAGGACTAAAAAAGTTTTTGTCTGTCCGTGTTGCTGCCGCTGCGCTTTATTTAAAAAAAGATACGGATGCCAAAGATATTTTAAAAGATATCCCCAAAAGCCTCGAAGTTATTTTTTTGCAAAATATTCCCGCCATTGAATTGCAGCGTGCCACAACCAAGGGCATTCGCCTGAATATTTCAGATCAGGAGTTTGAAAGATTATCCCCGCGGATAGATATTTTAAATTCTTATTTTCCAAGTGTAAAGAAAATGGACAGGATTCAAATGACATATCTTCCGGGTAAGGGAACGATTATCGAGGTCAATGGGGTCGTTGAGGGAGTTATTCCGGGTATTGATTTTGGAGGGGATTTTTTTGCGATTTGGGTTGGAGACAAACCCGTAGATCCATTTATGAAAAAAGTGTTATTGGGCAAGATTAAGCAACGAGACTAGAGTTGTGCTAACTTTTCGCTTTAGGAGAGATGGATGAAAAATAAGATATTTACCCGAGAAAAGATTTTACTTATGATTGGAACGACCGGATGTCTTTACTTGCTTGCGCCAAGCCTTGACCGTCGAGTCGGAGTGATGATCAGTCTTGCGTTTGCCCTTCTTAATATTTTTGCCGCACGACTTTTGATTGATTTTAAACATTGGCTGCGCGCACTTGCGTATATCACTATTTCCATCGTTACGTATTTTATGCTCTTTAATGATCAGCCTTGGGATTTTTTATTCGAAGCCGGAATGTTTGACGCGACACCCTTGCCTTTGGTGGTCTGTTCGGTGATTATGACATTTGCCGGATGGTTATTGCTCAAGGGCTGGAAAGCCAAAATTCTTTATCTTCTGATAACCTTAGGTGTCCAGATTCCAATTGGACTGCTAGTCGGAGCGTCGCAGACCCAGTCGCTTTTTACGAATATGTCTACTATCTTTCATTATTCAGATTTTTATTTAGACTCATGGGCTTTTTGGCAATTAGAATGGATGATCACGTATCATTTGCCATTTTATTTTTTGTCGCATCTATACGAGCAGTCGAAAAAGCCCCAGTAGATTTTGCCTATGTCATGCAATTGCAAGCGCGGTTCGAAAAGTTTTTTATCTTTCCTGATTCTTTTTGTCGGACTTTTTTTATATTGGGCATATTTAGCCTTTGTGACCGAGCCGATTTTGGTGCATGATGCGAAAGGGTATCAAGATTTAGCTCAGATGATTTATCAAAAGGGATGGAAGGCTTATTTTATCAGCGGCCCAAACCGCGAACCGATTTATCCGTTTTTTGTTTCTTTGTGTATGCGCATGGGGGGTGAAGATTCTTATCAGACAGCTTTAAAATTTTTTCAATTCGGGTTTTTGTTAACGGCTCTCATTTTAACTTTTGTCATCTTGGCAAAATGCAGAATTGCGCCGTGGATCAGGATTTTTGCGATTGCCTATCTGGGCGTATCGCCTGCATTTGTCAACTCAGCTTTGAGCATTTATTCAGAAATTGTGACATTTATCCCAATTTTAGGAATAATTCTTCTTAGCACGACAGCGTGGAGTTGTTTTCAAGAAGATTCATCGGGCCCTAGTTTAAAATATGGGCTAGGATTAGCGGTGTTTTTTATTGCGATCACTTTGTCCAAAGGGATCTATGAAATTATTTTTCCGTTCTTTTTAGTTCCGTTTATTGTTTTAGCGATGGATGCTTTTTTTGCAAAAAATAAAAAAGTTTTTAGAAATGTAACTTTATTTTTGTTAACGTCAGTTCTGGTTTATGGCGTTTGTATCGCAGGATATAAGGGGCTTAATAAAAGATACAATGGCCTTTTTACTTTGACCGACAGAGGCGCTTGGGCAATGTATGGCAATACCGCTAGACGGCAAGAGCCGTTGACTTTGCGAAGGTTCTTGGCCGGGGGTGCTTATAATTTGTTTGGAGAGGATGATTGTGCCGCTTTGATTGATAGGGCTAGTTGTCATTTTTGGGATATTAGGACATCTGACGATTTGGCTGCCCAAAAGAATTATGAGGTCAGCGCAAAGTTCCCATTGGCACAGAGGGATGTTGAATTTGCAAAATTAATCCGTGAAAGAATTTTACACAACCCTTTGCAGTATATTGTCCTGACGGGTTTTGACTGGGTTCATATGTTTTTTTGGGAATCGACGCGGATTGGGTTTGTTGCTTACCCCGATTGGCTGGATAAGATTTTTGATAATGCCGTTTTTGCCAAATTTTTGCGATTTGTTGTTGGTCTTATATCTTTATTCTCGACGGTGTTATGCTGTTTTTATCTTTGGCGCCATAAAAAGATTTTTTGGCAAGCAGACCAAAGGCAAAGCATTTTTTTATCAACACTATTTTTCTTAATTTATTTAATCGTTTGTCATGTTAGTTTTTATTCGTTATTTGCCACGGTTGCGCGTTTTGCGCTGCCGATTGCGCCTTTGTTTGTTTTGGTGGTAGCTTGTGCGGCACAAATTTTATTTTTCAAAGAAATCAATGAAAGGAAAAATTAAAAAAATGGATGATCGTGTTGTCTATTTTGCGCACGGCAAGGAAAGCGGGCCGTGGGGAGAAAAAATTACGCGTTTAGCACAGATTGCTAAGACGAAAGGCTTTCATGTCGAGAGCCCGGATTATTCGGGGATGTTTAATCCTGAAGAGCGTATTGAGAAACTCTTAAGTCTTAAACCTTGCGCGCAAAAACATTTAGTTTTGGTCGGTTCGAGTATGGGCGGGTATGTCTCGACGGTGGCTTCGCAAAGTTTGGCATTGTCTGGCCTGTTTTTGTTGGCGCCGGCTTTTTTTAGAGAAGATTATGAAATACAAAATCCTATTCCCGCAGCTAAAGTGATCCAAATAGTGCACGGCTGGGATGATGAGCTGATTTCGGCGGATGATATTTTTCGTTATGCCAAAGAACACAAAGCCCGTTTGGCTCTTGTAGCCAGTGACCATCGGCTTATGAGTGCCATGCCTTTGATCGAACAGCTTTTTGCTGACTTTCTCGATGAGGTTTGTAAAATTTAAAAGGTCATATGCCTCGCCACTTTTTTCCCGCGATAACGGTTGATGAGAAAGAGGGGATTTACACCAAGCCCGTTTTAATCGCTATTTTAGTCTTAGCGGCTATTTTGCGGTTGACTTTTCTCTTTGAGCTTCAACGTAACCCCATGCCTGCGATGGTGGCCCACGATAAGGTTTTTGACCAATATAATTATCTGACCATGGCGCAGGACTTGATGCGTCATAATTGGCTGGGGTCAGAGCATCCGGGCCATTCACCGGTGTATTCGTACTTGATCGCTGCGCTTTTTAGCATTTTTGGAAATGACATGAACATTGTTTTTGTCTTTCAGATTTTTTATGGGGTCTTAGGGGTCTATTTATTTTATCGTTGTACCGTTTTATTGTTCCGGAATCAAAATTTGGGGTTATGGACCGCTTTTGTCGCGGCTTTGTATTCACCGTTTATTTATTATGAGTGCGCCCTGCTTCGCGAAAGCGTGATAGGCTACACGAATTTAGTGGCCTTTTATTTTTTTCTTCTTGCTCTGCGCAAGGGTAAAAATAAAAATTATTTTTTTGCGGGCATGGCGTCTGCTTTATCGCTTATTTTGCGTGCAGGCCTGCTGCCTGTTTTTGTCTTGGGGTATGTTCTGTTCTTGGGCAGGAATTTTAAAAAAAATTTTACTCACTTTTTGTTTGTTATAGCCGGCATGATGCTGGTCATTGCGCCTTTGACAATCCGCAACTATATCTGTGGCTTTAAAGCCGTGACCGAGACGTCGGGCCCAACGCTTTTTTGGTTGGGCAATAGTTTTGATTCTCCGGGAATCGGATTGACCTATACTCCGACGCAAGAAAAGTTAACTTCCGAAACGCAAGGACGAATTCTTCCGACGCTCAAAGTCCTTTGGCGTGAAGTTATCCAGCACCCCTCTGAGTACAAAAGTCTTGTTGGCCGCAAGTTTAAAATGCTTTTTAACGGTTTTGAAATCCCGGCCAACTTAAGTTACGACCTTTTTAAAGAACAGTCCGTGGTTTTAAAGCTCGCAGTTTTTAATTTTGTCCTCATTTGCCCCTTGGCCCTCTTAGGGCTGCTTTTGGTTTATCGAAAATACGAGCACGTCGGAATCCTGTATGTTTTCATTTTTGCTTTAACTTTTTTTGTTTTTATTTTTCATATCCAAAGCCGTTATCGGGTCGCTTTTCTTCCTTTTTATGTGATTGCGGCAAGTTATAGCGTGTTTTGGTTTTGGGAGCGGATAAGGAAGCGAAATTATTATCCGGCTGCCATCGCAGGGGCAGTGTTTTTGCCGCTATTTGTTTTTACCTTTCCCGACCATAATATTATGGAACGTTATTTTGACGGCGGGATACGGGCCATTGATTATGCGAATATGGCAGGGTCCTATTTGATGCGGGTTGAGAATCAAAAGCTAGCCGCCCAAGACCGTCGGGAGAATTTAGAAAAAGCCATTGCGTATTACGACAAGGCCCTGCCTCACTTAAATAAGCAGGGCCAAGAGAGTGTTTATATAACACAGGCGTTTGTTTATCGCGATTTACACATGAAAGTCCATCAGCTGGATGCTTTAAATAAGGCACTGCAAATCAATCCTCAAAACCCCATTGCGCAAAAAGAGTATCGGCTCTTGACGGGACATCGACTTTGATACGACAAGGATAATCTTAATTTTTATGAATAAAATATTTCGATGCTTTGCGTTTATCTTGTTCGTTTTTTGCTTTACAGGATGTGCGACAGTCAGCCTGATGCCTGAAGATTTTTCTGTGTCGGATGAGGATTTAGAGCGCGGGAGGGTGATCCTTTTAAGTGCGATGCAAACAAGAGATCCAGATGATCGCTGGAGTCAGTTTAAATATATGAAAGTCATTGCAACGGACCTCTGGCAGTCGCAGATGTTGCGGCGTTTGACGCCAATTACCGAAAAGTCCCAGCAGGTGCAGTTTGCTTTTAATCTATTGAACGAAGATGCTGTCGCGAAATTATTGACAGCTACAGGGCAGGGGCGGATTTTTGGCGTCGAGAATGGGCAAACATATTTTGTCAATAACGCTCTGCGCACGCAGAAGTTTTCAGAAAACATTAAATGCTATTTACCGTTGGCGCGAAATTATTTTTTGTGGCCACAAACGATGCATCTTTATAAAAACATTGCCTTTTTGGGGCAAGCCAAAGTCGGGTATGCCCAGTATGACAAGATTTTTGTGAGCAATGGCGATTGGGACAAGGATGCAGATGAAAGCCAGTATATTGTTTGGGTCAACAGCAAAAGTTCGACTATCGATTATATTGAGTACGTTTTTCGGTATTTTGGTAAAACATATCGCGGGGTTGTAGCGTACCATAATTATCGGATGGAATTTGGTGTGGCTTTAGCGCATCAGATTGTGCTTTTGGATAAAATGGGACAAAATACTTTTTCTCATGAGTTCTATGTGGAGATATTTAGTTTGGAGTAAAAGCCATGTTTTACAAATCTTGACTTTAAAAGTGAACTATGTTAACTTGTCCGTATTCTTAAAAGAGGATTTTTGGTCTTTTTCTGCATTTTTAGAATCCAAAATAAATTTTTATTTTAAAAAGGATAAGTGACATGGCAAAAATTAAAGAAGTTAAAGCAAGGCAAATCATTGATTCTCGCGGCAATCCTACCGTCGAGGTGGACGTCCGTTTGGGCAGCGGCGCTTTTGGCCGGGCGGCTGTGCCGTCGGGCGCTTCGACCGGCGAATACGAAGCTATCGAGCTTCGCGACGGGGACAAGAGCCGTTGGATGGGCAAGGGTGTTACCAAAGCCGTCAACAATGTCAACACGATCATCGCCAAAAAAATCAAAGGCCAAAAATCCTGCTTTGAAGACATCGACAAAATTCTTTTGGATTTAGACGGCACGGATAACAAAAGTAAATTAGGCGCTAACGCGATTTTGGGCGTTTCGATGGCTGTGGCGAAAGCTGCCGCGGCAGACAAAGAAGAGCCGCTGTATCGTTATTTGGGCGGCAATCGCGCGAGCATTTTGCCGGTGCCTTTGATGAATATTTTAAACGGCGGGGTGCATGCGGATAATAATCTTGATATTCAGGAATTTATGATCGCGCCCGTCGGAGCCCCGACTTTTTCGGAAGCGATCCGTATGGCGACAGAAGTCTTTCATAACCTCAAAAAAATCTTGCACGACAAAAATCTTTCGACCTCCGTCGGGGATGAGGGCGGGTTTGCGCCGAATTTAGGCAAGAACGAAGAAGCTTTAGCGCTCATTATCGATGCGATCACGAAAGCCGGTTACAAGCCGGGCAAAGATGTTTTTATCGCGCTTGATTGTGCGGCCTCGTCATTTTTTGATAAAAAAGGCGGGTACGATTACAACGGAAAGATTAATACCGCCGACGAAATGATCGCGGTGTATGCGAATATGCTCAAGAATTATCCCTTGGTTTCCATTGAAGATGGTTTGGATGA
>JAYRHV010000113.1:0-1841 GCA_041907165.1 Candidatus Omnitrophota bacterium
ACCGTTTCTTCAGTGGTGACGCCAGTAAACCTAACAGGAGTAACCGAAAATAAGCCAAACTCTGATAGCGCCCCAGTCAGTGATTATGACCTTTTTATTAGAAATGAGATTGAAACGAACCAAATGCGTTTTGGTTTTGTTGAACAGTCTCACCCAGTTTTTATAGAGGTTAATCAAATATTTCAAAAAGTTAAAAAAGCGACAGGGCGGGCAGACAATCTTACTTTACGAATCATAAATAGCGATGATATCAATGCCTATTGGATGACGGACAGCGGGGACTTCTTTATTACAACAGGCATCATCAAAGCGTTAAAGAATTTTTTAGAGTCAAAGGGCAAGAAATTAACACAAGATCATATCGCGTGGATTATCGGCCACGAACAGCGCCATCGCGAGCAATATCTTCAAGGCAAAAATAAAATTACGGAGAATGAATCAAAAAGCGAAAGAACGATTCGTCAAAATATGGAATATGATGCCGATACGGGCGGATTATTTCTTGCCGCTGGTGCTGGCTTTAATCCTAGAGCGGCTGTAGATGTTTTAGAATTTTTGGATAATCTCGGCGATATTCCCTTTATGGGATCGCATCCCAAATCTGACAACCGGATAGGCGAAGTTCAACAAATTCTTCAAAGTCCTGATGTCGCTGTGCCCAACATTAATAAAACTTATCAGGACTTTAGCGAGCCGTTTTTGGCTGACCGTTTGATGAATAATGCCACACGATCAACCGAGTTTCATGAACAAATGCTCGAGGCTGATAGTTTAGACGCGTTGATGGCACATTTAGATGCCATTGATGATCCGGTCAAATTAGAAGAGTTCTTAACGCATTATTATTTTAGGATGCTTTATGATTTCTCGGCGGGGGTGGCGGAATCGCAAGATTTTCAGAGATATTTATCTTTTGCCATGACGGCCAATAACGTCGCAGTTTATCTTGAGAATTGGCTTTATGGCTCCCATTTATCGGGTCAGACCAGATGGACATTTGAACGTGAGTGGGGAATACCGGTTTCGATTAGCAAATTGTTTCAATATTTTTCTCAACAAGGGCCGGGCGTCGGCACCGGTGAGATATCTGCTTTGGGCGGGGAAATGGGATTATCGAGGGATAAAATTGTTGAAGGTTTATTAAAGCAAATTGATAAAGAACTGGATCGGCTGCAGAACGGCGGCATGACAAATGGGCGTAATAAAGAAGCTGTCATCAGCGCTTTGCAGGCGATGAAAAGGAATTTGGTTCAGTTGCTGCAGAAATCACAAGATAGGAAAGTCACTCGTGCTAAGAATTTGAGTCAGGGGGATCGTTTTTTTCAACGTCAGGTATTTCCATCTTTGGAGACGGCGGAAGAAAAAGTCGGCAAAGAAATGATCATAAGCTCTGAAAGGCGCAATGACGGTAGCTACATTGTCGAATATTTAGATGCTGAGCAGATTTTACAAAATATGGAAAAATTCTGGGAATTTTTTGATGAAAGCTACGATCGATCACGCAATGAGACGAGAGACCGACAGCGCCGGGCTGCCGCACAGCTAGGCATGCTTGGTTTAAAAGACTGGATGAAAAAACGTTATGGGAAACTGGAATTGCCCCCGCTTTTGGCTGACATCGAGTCAAATGCCAACGGCGATATTAAGGCGCAAGATGACGAGGACCGACAACGAATAGAGCAAGGAAGATCGGAATTTTTGCCGCTGTATCTGCGGGCCTTGGCTTTTTATTTCTTAAACAACAATGTCGGAGCTTTTGGTAATGCCACAAATAAGTCTTTCCCGATGAATGAGAGTCATTTGACCCGCCTAAAGTCGAAATTCATGCAAATGACACGAAA
>JAYRHV010000114.1:0-5828 GCA_041907165.1 Candidatus Omnitrophota bacterium
CCAATGCCAGCCATCGGCGCTGAAGTTGCGATAATCGGTTATGGTAATCCGGCGCTTGACTGCGCACGAATTTGTTTGCGTCTAGGCCGTCAGGCTACTTTGATTTTTCCTGAGACTGCAGAAGATTTGAAGGTCTATCCTGATGATATCCAGTTAGCGAAAGAAGAAGGGTTGAAATTTGAGGCATTGACCAAGCCGCTTGCTATTATTGCGGATCAATCCAATGGAAATTTTGCCGCAGGGGTACAATGTGTGCGAATGGATTTTGCGGATACGCAAGGCAGCGGCAAATGGGAAATCAAACCTGTCCCAGCATCAGAATTTGTAGTCGAGGCCCAAACCGTTATCCTCGCCGAAGGGTTTAAAACCAATGTTGCTGCACTTTCTTTAGGATCTGATTTGAAAGTTAATGACAATGGCTCGATTTGGATTGACCCTCAAACATGTTTAACGTCTTTGCCGCATCTTTATGCCGCAGGCGATGCCGTCGACGGTGTTTGTTCTGTTGTAGATGCCATGGCATCTGGGAAAAAAGCTGCTATCGCAATCGCTAAATCGTTAAAATCATGAACCCCGATTCCCAAAAAAAAATTTTACAAGTTTTAAAAAAGTCACAGCACAATCAAAAGATCACGATGTTAACCGCGTATGACTTTCCGCTGGCTTCTGTTGTTGATCAGTGCGGCATTGACATTGTGCTCGTCGGAGATTCGCTGGCCAATGTTGTTTTGGGTCTTGAGTCGACCAAAGAAGTTGGCATGGCGCAAATGCTTCATCACACTAAAGCGGTGCGCCGTGCTGTTAAAAACGCGCTTTTGATCGGAGATATGCCGTTTGATTCATATCAAGCTCATCCTAAAGATGCGGTCAAAAATGCCAAGCGTTTTATCGACGAGGCAGGGTGTGATGCGATCAAATTAGAGTGGTTTGAAGATTGCTTAAATGTTACTCAAAAGATTGTTAAGTCTGGCATCGCAGTCATGGGCCACGTCGGCCTAACGCCCCAAACAGCGGACAAGTTGGGCGGTTTTAAAGTGCAGGGCAAGGATGCCTTAAGCGCCAAAAAAATTATTGAACAAGCCAAAGCATTAGAGAATGCCGGATGTTTTAGTATTGTTTTGGAATGTGTCCCTGACAAGCTGGCCGCTGAGATTACCAAGATTTTAAAAATCCCAACCATCGGCATCGGTGCGGGTGCCGCGTGCGACGGGCAGGTTTTGGTCAGCCATGATTTGCTGGGAATGTTTGCAGGCTTTCATCCCAAATTTGCCAAGCGATATGTCGATGTCAGCGCTTTGATGAAAAAAGGGATCAGTAAATTTAAAGAGGAAGTTAAGCGCGATAAGTTTCCGACCAAGAAATACAGCTTTTCAATGCCAGATGACGAGTGGAGGAAGATCCATTCCAATCTCATTGCATGAGCTTGGGACTATATTGGAACAAGGTAGCAAAATATTTAAAAGGGGGTTCAAATCATCGTGAAAAAATGTCCGTTTTGCGCCGAAGAGATACAGGATGAGGCGATCAAATGCCGTCATTGTAACGAAATTCTCGTCGGGAATCCGATCTTGATGCAACAGCCCCAAATACCCAAGACAAAAATCCCTTGGTACTGCCGCTGGTGGTTTATTGCCTCTATAATGCCAGCATATATGCCGCATTCGATTTTACTTTCAATTCCATTGTTTTGGATCCATCCAACCAGAAGCCAAAGATCAAAAATTGTTTGGACAATAGTCTGTTGTGTCTTAGCAAGCATGGCATGGTTTGTTCAGGTTCGGGTTATCGGACCTTTTTTTCATAAATTAGGGGATGAATATGCTCCCATTACAGATTTATATTTCCCTAATTTGAAGAGATGAGTTCTAAGAGGCATGCACCGTCGGCCTCGCCACGGAGGGCTCGGCACTCGAAGCGGACAATGCGTCCTTGGTCGCGGGGCTCCGGCACAAGCCTCACAGCCCATAGGGGCTGGCCGCGTCCAGATAGTCGCGGCACTCGCTCGGACATCGCGTAGCGGTCCTCGCTCGCAAGAGGCTTGCATTTTGGGTTTGTTTTGTTAAAATGAAAACTTATTTAAGTTAAGCCTTTTTTAAAAATTTTAACCAGAATTCAATGCAAACGACGACCGACATGGAAAAAATTGTTTCGCTGTGCAAACGGCGGGGCTTTATCTTTCAGTCTTCCGAGATTTATGGGGGACTGGCAAGTGCTTGGGATTATGGGCCTTTTGGCGCAGAGCTTAAGCGCAACGTCAAAAACGCGTGGTGGAACGCGGTTATCCATAATAGAGAAGACATGGTGGGCCTCGATGCGAGCATTTTGATGCATCCGATGACGTGGAAGGCGTCAGGACATACGGATAATTTTTCTGATATCCTCGTTGACTGCAAAGTTTGTAAGAAACGTTTTCGCCAAGATCACGTCGGGGACAAATGTCCTAATTGCGGCAAAAGTGATTTTACCGACGGACGCCCTTTTAATTTGATGCTTAAGACTTTTTTAGGTGCGGTGGAAGATGAGAACAGCGTCACCTATCTTCGTCCCGAAACGGCGCAGGGGATTTTTGTCAATTTTCAAAACGTGCTTGATGCCACGCATCGTCGTTTGCCTTTTGGCATAGCTCAGATCGGTAAATCTTTTCGCAATGAAATCACGCCGGGCAATTACACTTTCCGCACCCGTGAATTTGAGCAGATGGAAATCGAATATTTTACCCGGCCACAAAATGCGCCGGCGGCTTATGAACGTTGGATTGCGGAGCGTTTTCAATGGTATTTGGATTTGGGGATGCGGCCAGAAAATTTGCGCAAACGCGAACATGCCAAGGACGAATTAGCGCATTACGCCGCCGGATGCACGGATATCGAATACAATTTTCCCTTTGGCTGGTCGGAGTTGGAGGGCATTGCCAACCGCACCGACTATGATTTGAAGCAACATGCCAAATTTTCCGGCAAAGAATTAACTTATCAGGACAATATCACCAACGAAAAGTTTTATCCTTTTGTTATCGAGCCTTCCGGCGGGGTGGACCGCGCGACGCTGGCGTTTATCGCGGATGCGTATCATGAAGAAATCGTCAATGAACAGACGCGCGTTGTCATGAAGTTTCATCCGAAGTTGGCGCCCGTCAAGGTTGCGATTTTGCCCTTGCTTAAGAAAAATGAAGGCATTGTGGCCTTAGCAAAAAAAATTAAATCAGAGCTTCAAAAACAGATCGTTTGTGTGTATGATGATTCTGCTGCGATCGGAAAGTTGTATCGCCGTCAGGATGAGGTGGGTACAGTTTTCTGTGTGACTGTCGACGTTCAATCTTTGGAAGATGGCCAAGTAACGGTTCGTGACCGCGACACGATGAAGCAAGAGCGTGTCAGCGTTGATCTTTTGTTCTCGTATTTGAAAGCGCGTTTGTAAAAATCATTTTTATTATCATTAACAGAAAGGTTGTTTGAAATGGCTAAGAAACACGTGTTCTCGTACGGCGCCGGTAAAGCGGAGGCCAAAGGCAGTGATTTGACAAAAAATGTTTTAGGCGGCAAAGGCATTGGCCTGATGGAAATGACCTCAATCGGCATTCCTGTTCCGGCGGGTTTTACCATTACGATCCAAACCTGCGAAGAGTATTATCGTTTGGGCAAAAAACTTCCTCCCACCTTAGAAAAAGAAGTTCGCGACGCGATTACTAAACTCGAAAAAGTTACAGGCAAAAAATTAGGCGATCAAAATGATCCGCTTTTGGTTTCCGTGCGTTCTGGCGCGGCCCGTTCGATGCCGGGTATGCTTGAGACAATTTTAAATTTAGGGCTTAATGACAAAAGCGTTGAAGGCCTTGCTAAAAAAACCGGTAATCCGCGTTTTGCCTATGACGCTTACCGTCGTTTTATCCAAATGTACTCCTCGACAGCAATGGGTTTATCCAAGCAGCCGATGGAAGATATGCTCCATGAAATGAAGCATGAATTAGGCGTCAAAAACGATCCTGAGATTCCTGCTGAAAAACTCAAAGAATTGTGCGATCAATTTAAAGCGTTTTACAAGATGAACAAAAAAGACGATTTCCCCCAAGACCCGTGGAAACAACTCTGGGGCGCGATCATGGCTGTGTTTAATAGCTGGGAAGCTGAGAAGGCTCAGACGTATCGTCGTGTTGAAAAGATCACTGACCTTAAAGGAACTGCTGTTAACGTCGTGCAAATGGTTTTTGGCAACAAGGGCGACAATAGCGGAACCGGCGTTTGCTTTACCCGCGATCCGAACACCGGCGAGAATACTTTTTACGGTGATTACTTAATCAATGCGCAGGGTGAAGACGTTGTTGCCGGGATTCGTACACCTTTAAAATTATCGCGTTTGCAGGATGATATGCCCAAAGCGTATGACCAGCTTTGTGCGGTGCGCGCCATTTTGGAATGCTATTATAAGGAAATGCAGGACTTGGAGTTTACCGTCGAAGATGAAAAATTGTATATGTTGCAATGCCGCACGGGAAAACGCTCTCCGGCGGCCGCGTTTCAAATTGCGCTCGACCATGCGACAAAGCCGTTGTTGTCAAAAGCGCAAGCCAATGATTTGGTCAAAAAAGGGTATTTGCCAAAGTCTTATGCCGCGCTTGCGGTCAAGCCGGTCATTACCAAGGCGCAAGCGGTTGCCCGTATCTCGTCGGATGATATCGAACGATTATTTTATCCGATCATCGATGTCACTAAAGTTACGATTGACCAATTAAAGAAAATCCGTTTAGGCAGCGGGATTAATGCTGTCCCCGGCGCTGCCGCTGGAAAAGTTTATTTTACGGCCGCCGAGGCGGAAGAAAAGGGCCTTAAGGGCGAAAAAGTTATTTTGGTCCGTAAGGAAACAAGCCCGGAAGACGTCGGCGGTATGCACGCGGCCAAAGGGATTTTGACCGCCACCGGCGGGAAAACGTCTCACGCAGCTGTCGTTGCCCGCGGTTGGGGCAAATGCTGTATCGTCGGATGCGAAGCTTTAAATATCAATTATGAAGCCAAGTCCATGACGGTTAACGGTGTCACAATTCATCAGGGCGATTACATTACTCTTGATGGTTCGGCAGGTGAAATTTATAGCGGTGATTTGCAATTAAAGGAACCGGAACTGCCCCACAGCTATTATGAAATTCTCAAATGGGCAGACCAAATGCGTACGCTTAAAGTGCGCACGAATGCTGATACACCCTATGATGCGCAAAATGCAATCAAAATGGGTGCTGAAGGCATCGGCCTTTGCCGTACCGAGCATATGTTTTTTGACACTGAAGAGCGTCGTTTGGCCATTCAGGAGATGATTGTGGCCGAAACTCTCGAGTCTCGTAAGGTTGCTTTGGCCAAATTGTTACCCTTCCAAACCAATGATTTTTATGGTATCTTTAAAGCTATGAACGGCAAGCCGGTCACCATTCGTTTGATCGATCCGCCGCTTCATGAATTTACGCCTAAAGATGATGTTGGCGTCGGAAAACTCAGCAAAATTACCGGAATTGCGCCAGAAAAAATCAAGCATCGTTGTGAGCAGTTGCACGAATCCAATCCGATGTTAGGGCATCGCGGTTGTCGTTTGTGCATTACGTATCCTGAAATTTTGGATATGCAAATTACGGCGATTATTTCTGCCGCGATCAAATGCGTTAAAGAAGGCATCAAGGTTTTTCCGGAAATTATGCATCCTTTGACGATGGACAAAAAAGAATTTAAGATCTTAGAAGAGCAGACCCGTGTGGTCGCTGACCGTTTGATCAAGCAAGCCGGCGTGAGGCTGCCGTATCTCGTTGGGACGATGATCGAAATCCCGCGAGCGGCATTGCTGGCCGA
>JAYRHV010000115.1:0-2299 GCA_041907165.1 Candidatus Omnitrophota bacterium
GCAATAATAACTAATTCTTCAGCCAAATTCTCTAATTCATGGGTATAGCGTGTTTCATCGACTAAATTCTTAAGAACACGCCGGGCAATGTCATTAACATCACTGGAACGTTCACGCAAATATTCATCTTCAATATTAGCAAAAGCTTTAATATATTTTTTAAAAACACTCGAAAAAACATATTCGGCCGACTGGCGGTCGCTGCGAATTTTTTTGACAACGTCGTCGATAAGGGTGTGGTCTTCGAGGACTAGTAGATGAGCATCAAAGATTTGGGCATGCTGAATTCCCACTTCGTCACTGATTTTTTTCTTCAAAGCCGAAATTTGTTCGCGGGTCTTAAACAGGGCCTCTTCAAAACGGGCAATTTCAATAGGAATTTCTTTTTCAAGAATAGCGCGCGGCGGGACAATGACTTCCTGCTTGTCAACGATGTAAGCACAACCAATCGCGATGCCCGGGGCAGCTGGAACTCCTTTTAAAACAAGTTCATTCATCTTTGCTTAAAAATGCTTCCAGCTCAGCAATCAACGCCGGAGCATCTTCTCCTTCGGCAATAAGAACAATTGAAGTGTTACATTGTATCCCTAACATCAAAATCCCCATAATTGATTTGCCATTAACGCTTTCGTCATCCTTTTTAACCGTCAAATTTGCATCGTACTTGACAGCAGTCTGGACAAAAAGCGCAGCCGGACGAGCATGCAAACCCTGATGAATCTTGACAATGATCTCTTTTTCAACTCGTTGCATATAAAAACCAGAACAAATTAATATTACCGCTTAATAACACGGTTTTTTTCAATAAGTGCGATCAGAGCTTTTGTTAACTTTTCAGAATCGTGACGGACATAATCTTTAACACTTAATAAATCCTCGCCCACGGCCTTTATCCCCAGCGCTTCTATTTTTTCGATATCCGCAACGACTGGATAAGAGCCTTCCTGCGCATAACGCTCCTTAGCTTCATGAGGGACCTGCGCAGAATTGACCAAACAAGCATTCAAAATGCTGGGGCTTGAATGCTCGACAATGGCTTGCAAATGTTCACTGGCCGAATAATGATCCGTCTCACCGGGCTGCGTCATCACATTACAAACATAAATTTTGTACGCCTTAGAAATCGAAATATAATCCGTAATTTTCTTAATGACTAGATTCGGGATGACACTCGTATAAAGGCTGCCCGGCCCCAAAATAATGATATCTGCTGAAACGATAGCGTCTAAAGCATCCTGTGTCGGCGTTGGGTCATCGGGCTTTAAAAAAACTTTTTTAATCCTCAAGCCCGGCTTGGGGATTTTGGCTTCCCCTTCCGTAATGCTCCCATCTTCATATTGCGCCACCAACTGCACATTGCTGACCGTTGCCGGAATAACGTGCCCTCTTATCGCTAAAACTTTGCTCGACTCCTTGACCGCTTTTTCAAAATCACCTGTCACCTGCACCATTGCTGTCAAAAATAGATTGCCAAAATTATGCCCCCGAAGTTGCGATTCATTCGAAAACCGAAACTGAAACAGGTCTCCCATTAATTTGGGCGCATCCGCCAGCGCCACCAGACAATTTCGAATGTCCCCGGGAGCGACAATATTGAATTCTTCACGCAAACGTCCCGAAGAACCACCGCTGTCAGCCACGGTAACAATCGCCGTTAAATTCGCCGAATAATCCTTTAGTCCCAGCAAAAGATTCGACAAGCCATGCCCGCCGCCGACGGTGACAATTTTGGGTCCCCGCTCTAAAAAACGTTTTTCATACAAAATATTAACAAGCTCACGCTCCCCGTCCGGCAAAAAAAGCGTAATAAAAGAAACAATTAATTTGCCAATTCCAAGAACAATAAGACTGATGCCGCAAATGAGAATCACTACACCCAAAATGCGCACTAAGCCATTTGGATAACCGGCAGCAAGCGCTCCGAACCCTACAATGAGGACACCGATCAAAGCAACCGAGAGCCACCTTTTTATCCTCATGCCGGGATATAACCACTTTAACAAATTGCTCGGCATAAAAAATTAAACGCTTTGTCCGTCGTCCTGTGTTAACAACGCCAAAATGACTTTTTCATCTTTAGCGGATTTGAAATTTTCACGAAAATATTTATCTTTGAGTAGGCGGGTAATTCTTTGTAATGCTTTAAGATGAGGTCCAGCCGAGTCCAAGGGTGCTGCCAGAAGAAAAAAGATATATGCCGGTTCTCCATCCAGAGAATCAAAATTGATGCCTTTTTTACTGATGCCTAACGCTGCAGTTAATTTTGTAACATTTTCACACTTACCGTGAGGAATAGCGA
>JAYRHV010000116.1:0-1617 GCA_041907165.1 Candidatus Omnitrophota bacterium
AGCGCAAGCGAATCTCCGATATGTTTACTATTAATCAAATGCGTAAAAAAAAGACGCTCATCTTTGCGAAACTCATAGGTCCCATCAACCGCAAGGGGGATGTTTTCTACTTCAACAATCGCGTCATTTTCTTTTAAAACTTTTTCGGCCGGTGAATATTGAGCGACACGCGTCACCAAAACCCCGCCGTTAAATTTATCAATGTGATAAAAATCACGCAAAGATTTGTTCTCGGTATTGCGCACATCAATCCCGATCTGGGGAAACCCATCGGCACGCTTGTCTTTAATATCTTCTAAAAAATGATTAATTATAGGAGTCGGGATGATATACCCTATATTTTGTGAATTATTCATCACCTGCATAGCAATGCCGATAACCTTGCCATTCTGATAAACAGGACCGCCGCTATTGCCGGGATTAATTGCAGCATCAATTTGGACCGCAAGAAGTTTTTTGCCGCTTTTTGAATACGGAACAAGCTCGATACGCGAAACGACGCCACCGGTAATAGAAATTTTGTCTCCCCCTTCAGGAAAGCCCATAACAATCACGGAATCTTGCAAAAACGGCAACTCTGCAAATTGCGCGGCCGTTGTATTTTTAAAAAATTCCGGGTCACTCACAGAAAGCAGGGCCAAATCAGAATCGTGGCCGATCGCTTCAATTTTTGCAGTATATTTGCGAGGGTCAGCTTCTTTACGCACTTGAATAAACGTTGCAGAATCAACGACGTGGGCATTGGTCAAAATACGATTGCCGGAAATAATACAGCCCGACCCGCTGGCCGCGGTGCTTCCAACGGATTGCCAAGGCCTAAAATAATCCATCCGGTTGGAAGTTACAAAAACTTTAACAACATTATCGCGGACATTTTCGGCATTTGAAGCGATTGGGTAAATTACGGATAAAACAACAACCCCTACGGATAGAAAAAACGGACGAGGCCTTAGCACGCTTAGCATTTGATCTCCCTTCAAAAACGTTTAATGGGCAGCTTCTCTTGAAAAAGTCAAATCAAGCGTATCGGAAAGATTTCGTGACTTTTCACTTGGGGCAGTCACAGGCTTTTCTTGTGTCATCTGGCTTTTAAGACGTGATAATTCTTCATCTTTTGCAATCAAAGCTTTCTTTGTTTCTGATAATTTGCTGCGATATATGTCCACCATGCCAACTAATTCGTTAGCTTTTTGATTGGTGGTCCAAAATGCCTTACGATACTCGGCAAGATTAATATCCTTTTGGCGAGAATCTTCTTTAAGCAGACTTATCTGCGCATCTTTCGTTTGGATGTCGAAGACCAGCGCCTGATATTTTTGGGTCAAATCAGCAAACTGTATTTCTAACCCGATAATTCTCTCGCGACTTTTTTGCATCTGCGACTTAAATTGGGTTTCAAAGAGTTTAAAATCTTGCTTAAGCTCTGACAACTGAGGATTTGAAGATGCACTTTGAGAATTTACAGCCAGATGCATTCGCGACATTTCGTTTTCGAGAGACGCAATTCGATCATCTTTCTCTTGGATGATCCTCTGGACTAAATTCATCTTTTCATTTGCTTCGCTGATCTGTTGCTGAAGCTTAGCGGCATAACTGTCCTTCTGGGCTAAAATTTTA
>JAYRHV010000117.1:0-3467 GCA_041907165.1 Candidatus Omnitrophota bacterium
CAAGCCAAAATTATTTTCTTGCGAAACTTCTTTAAAGTGCGGGTAGCTTCTGAGGATTGGCAAAAGTTCTGCAATCCAGCGGTCATTGATTTCTTCGAGGGCCAGAATATCCGGCGAGATTTTTTGGATATAATCAGCGACGGCCTTGTAGTTTGTGTTGGGCGAATTGACGTTGATCAAAAGAATTTTGATCGGTTTGGCGGCGGTTTTATTTGCGGCAGGATTGACCGCCGGGAAATAGTAGGGGAGAATCAAACTTAAATTGATCAGAGCAAAAATTGCAATGATAAAAAATAATTTTTTTCGTTTTTGAAAAAGACACAAAATCATGCACAAAAGTTGTATCCCCAGATACTGCAGGCGAAAGTGCGACGCCAGATCAAACCACCAGCCGTATCGGCTCAAAAATCCGGCGAGGGTGAGGATGATGGAAATGGTTGAGATGATGTCGAGCATTATATTTTTTATCCCGCAACAGAAAACCAAGTTCTATGAAGATGTGGATCTTCATTAAGTTCGATTTTTTTTGGTGCAAAGATTTGGGATAAATCTATTTATAAGATAAACGCTGATCGAGCTCCAAAAGATACTGATGATGCTTGACCAGATAAAGAACTCTTTTGGGAATGTTGTCGGTTGATCCATGCTGGTTGGGTCATGTCCAAACTCCATTAGAGCTCCAAAGGTAAGCACGGATACAAAAAAACAAGTGCCAGCATAAATCAGAGTAAACCAAAAAGTGTATAAGATAAGACCTCGGATAGCGCTAGCATTAGTTTTTTTAAAGAGTATATAGCAAATTGTTAACCCGAGCACTAAAGGCATTAAGAAAATCATAAATGTTGATATTGAGGTGACAATCATTCCTGCTGGAAACTTTCCTGCGAGTAAATGTCCAAAGATTACTAATAGCTCTATACTAAGAAATACCAATATTATTGGGGATAGATTAATAATTGTGAAAGATATATAAGGATGCGCAGGTAATAAAGAAAGTAGTTTTTTCATTTTATGCTCCTGATTTTGGCCGTAACCGACGAGAGTAATTTTAGATCATTTTTGATAGGGCGTTACTGGGTCAAAATATTATTTTTTAACCTAAAGCGTCCGCAAGGTTTACCCGCCTCTGGCAGGGGCCCCTGCCTTCGACGGACGTGCGTGTTGCTAATGGTATTTTACGCTTTGTCCAAAATTACGAAACTTAACAACCCTCCTGTAATCATAACCCCGCCGGCGACAAAATAAATTCCGGCTGTCGTGATTAAGTCGAGGTTATTGGTCAGCGCAAAAGGCACGCAGGCGATCGACCCAAACCCACCGACGGCAACACAGCATAGCGCGAGTGCTTTGCAAACGCTCTTGATAGCTTCTGGTGTCATATCCTTCACCCCCTTTCAAGTATATTTTGTAGGGAACACTCGCGAGTGTTCCCTACCTTAAAATTCTACATCCATCCATTTTTCAAAAGCTAATTTGAGAAACAATCCGGCCAAGATCAGGCATAAAAGCGCGTTTATAATCAGCCAGATCGTCGGTGCTTTACTCCCTAAATAGAATTCTGCGAGGATAATGACACAGAGCACAAAACCATTGCCAACAACGGCCCGCTCATCTTTCATCGCGCTTAAAGTGGCCAGCCACACAAGGCAAAACATCGAAAAACTAAAAGTCAAAAACATATAAACCCAAAAGTGTGGTTGACAAATCTGCTTTGAGCCCTCTGCCCAATCCGGCGCGAATGCAAAGTAAAGGACGATGACCAGCCAAAAAACACATAAGTCCTGAAAAACTTTTAGGCCTTGCTCTTTAAAGAAATTTTTTCGGGTCACTGGTTTGAGCAAGTCATAGCTGTAGAAGACCATGTTTTTGTAGTGGGTAATGCCCGTCAAAAGTACCGCCGCGCCAGAGAGCAGAAGAAAGTTAGACTCGGGTTTGGCGTTTGTGATAAATTCTGCAGCCGGAGATTTTAAAAAAACGAAGTACAGCGGCAACCCCAACAGCGAACAGTAAAGTAAGGAAAAGATACTCGACGAAAGATTTCTCCAGTGATTGGCTTTTTGCCATATGTTTTTCAGACGAAAATATGGGCGGATGATTTTGACTTTGGGGCTTATGTGTAGAATTTTTAAAAAGTGCTTTTTGAAAGTATCGATTTTTTCCTCGAGAGCCGCCTGATTGCGCATCGCTTTTTGGGGCGGCCAAGCCAAGAGAAAAGGATATTCGGTATGTTCGCTTTTTAAGTTTAATAATCGTCGGACAAACAGGATAAACATCAAAATAAGCACTGCCGTTGCGCTCCCGCAAGCGCTAGGACTCGATGAAAAAAATTGCAGCAGCGCTACAATGTTTTGTCCGATGATAACTAAAGCGATATATCCGAGAACAACGATATAACCCATCGAAAGATAACCCAAGTACAGCATAAACAGGGCCATGCCCAAAATAACAAGATAAATCGCCCAGAGGGAAGCGGAAACATTGAGCGCTTGAAGGAAAAAAAGCTGTGAAAGCTGCATGGTGCTTTTACTCATGACGATTGTTGTGCTAACCATTGTTCCCAAAATAAAGATCATGCCCAGCGCATGCGCAGGATGATACCCGGGCATCAGGGAAGCACGCTCATTGGCAAATTGCCTTTTGATGAGCAATCCAAAGCTAAACATCAGCCACAGCCCTAAAATAAAGACCAGACTTAAAAGTTCGTCGCCCAACATATATTTATGGATTAAAATTTCTAATGTCTTTTGATGCCCGAGGGAAATGCTGGCAAAATTGTCGTTCCACAAGTTTTTTTGTATGCCCCAATAGATGAGCGCTTGCATCGCGCACAAGGATAAAAAGCTTAAGATGCAAAGAATGACAAACCCCGGCTCGCGCAGATATAGAAGAAAGATATTTTTAAGTTTTCGGATCATTTGTTAAGCTCCAAAAAGATTTCTTCAAGATTTAAGTCTTCGACGGTAATTTCGGCGTTAAGCCGCTTTGTCAGATCATAAACAAGACTGTCGCTAAACTCTCGCACAGTTACCAAGGCCGTCTGTCCGTTTATTTCGCAGGACAAAGATCCTTCAACCAAAAGGTCAACAGGCAAAAGAGATTCGCTTTTGATGCGCAGGCGTTTGACGCGCTCTTTGAGCGTATCAAGCCCGCCGGCAAAATCCACTTTCCCTTTATTAAGAATGGCCACTTGGTCGGTGACCCGTTCAAGGTCTGGCGTGATGTGGCTTGAAAAAAAGACAGTGCAGTCACGGTCCGAGACGATTTCCAAAATGGTTTTAAGAAATTGCCGGCGGGCCAAAGGGTCAAGGCTTGCGACCGGTTCGTCAAAGATCAAAAGCTCCGGCTCGTGGCCCAGCGCTAAGATGATCGATACTTTTTGCATCTGTCCCTCGGAGAGAAGCCCGACACGGTCTTGGGATTCGACGTCCCAGTCGTGTTGTAATTTTTCAACCAGTTTGCTGTTCCAC
>JAYRHV010000118.1:0-2010 GCA_041907165.1 Candidatus Omnitrophota bacterium
AGCGCGTTTAGTTTGGCCCTAAAAGACCGCGGCGCGTCACTCTATTGTTTCTTTCAAATCGTCAAAAAAGATCTATCATTGTCGTGCTCGATCTTGCCCAAATATCTTTTCGCGCTTGTTTGTGGCTGCCGCCGAGCATTGATCGCCCAAAGAATTAAAACATTTTTTACACACTTTCGGATCAAATGGACATGAAAACAGTAATTGTCGACACAATCCGACAAACCGACTTTTTATTAAACAGCGCCTATTTAGGATCAGTAGGGGAGAGAAAGGCGCTGATTATCTTTCTGTTTCACGCGATTTTTCGAAATACCGATGAGGCCAAGGCGAATCTCATCGAGCCGCCGCAGGGGATGCTTTTAGAGCATTTTTGTCAATTTATCGAATATTATCAAGCCCATCAGTACACCTTTGTTTCGCCTAAGGATATCCTCAAAGGATTAGACAAGCACAAAAACTATTGTTTAATCGCTTTCGATGATGGGTATTACAACAATGCTTATGTTTTGCCTGTTCTAAAGAAATACAAAACACCCGCAGCTTTTTTTATTTCAACCGATTATGTGAAGAACAATCAGGCGTTTTGGTGGGATGCCTTTTACAGAGAAAAAAGAAAAGCTGGGGTAACTGACCAAGTTTTATCCGCACAAGTCAATTTACTGATGTCGTCTAAGACCAATGAGGCTATCGAACAAAGCATTGTTGATCAATTCGGCAAAGACGCGCTAAAGCCCATCGGCGACATTGACCGGCCATTTACACCCGAAGAATTAAAAAATTTTGCAAAAGAAGATTTTGTCTCTTTGGGCAATCACACCAGCAGTCATCCTTATTTACCCAATTGTTCGTCGGATCAAATCCAGTCGACAATTCTTACGGCCCAAAATGATCTTTATGCTATGACATCGATAGCACCCGTGTATATTTCCTATCCCCATGGAGCTTACAATGAAAACGTTATTAAAATAAGCAAAGAAGCCGGTTTAAAACTAGGGATCACCGTCGATGACCACAAAAATTATCTGCCAATTAATTTTGCAACTGATGATCCGCTGCGGCTGGGGCGTTTTGCTTTACAGGATAATGACCAATTGATCCGCCAATGCCAGTTTTGCCGAACCGACATCCGATTAACGAAAGTCATCAAAAAGTTAATAGGTGCCAAATGATAAAGATTATCTGTTTAATTCAAAATAATCCATCGCAAGTTTATTTTCTAAACGCTATTAATAAAAAATATAAGATCGCACTGGCCGTCATCGAGTCGCCGGTTATCCGAATGAATTTATTAAAAAAAATCCATAGCAAAGGGATACTCGGCAGCCTAGAAGATATCAAGAACCGTTTATTATACTCAGCAGAAAAACAAAAGCGCAATAACGACTATTTCAATAGACATTTTGGCAATCAGTGGCAGTCGATTGATAAAAGTATCCCGTTATTAACAACTACGGACGTCACTTCCAAAGAAGTTTATGACCGTTTAAGTGATGAAAAACCCGATCCGATTCTTGACCATGGGACCTCAATGGTCAAAGATCACATCTTGTCTACCGCCCCCTTGGCTTTAAATCTTCATTGGGGCTTGTCCCCGTATTATCGGGGCGCCTACTGTACCGAATGGGCTTTAGTCAATTGGGACCCTTATAATATCGGCGTGACGATACATAAATTAGCCAAAGAAATCGACGGGGGAGATGTTTTGGCGCAAAAAAGGGTGATCCCAACCCTTTCGGACAATATCTATTCGATCAATATGCAATTAACAAAAGCCGGCGTTGAATTGATTCTTCGGGCGATTGACAACATTCACGCAGGGAAGAACTTGAATTTTAAAAAGCAAGATTTTTCCCAAGGCTTTATGACCAGCATCAAACAATGGGACAGAAATATCCTCAAGCAAGCCCAAAAAATTGAGTCAACCCGGTTACTCAAGGCCATGTTAGAAAAACCAGCCCGCAGCCAACAATTGCCAATAGTTGAAATTTGAGGTTACGCTATGGAAAA
>JAYRHV010000119.1:0-3508 GCA_041907165.1 Candidatus Omnitrophota bacterium
AAAGTTATCATTTTGACAAGGTCCTTGATCGAAATCTCAAAACCAGCACCTAAATTGACCGGTTCACTTTTGTTATATTTTTCGGCCGCCATGACAATCCCACGGGCCGCATCGTCCACATAGAGAAATTCGCGTGTCGCGTCTCCTGTGCCCCAAACGGTAATGGACTTCTCCCCTGCCGCTTTAGCATCGACGCATTTTTTGATTAAAGCCGGAATAACATGAGAGGATTGCGGCGAAAAATTATCGTGCGGCCCGTAAAGATTAACGGGCAATAAATAAATCGCGTTAAAACCATATTGCTGACGATACGCCTGCGCTTGCACAAGCAACATTTTCTTGGCCAAACCATACGGGGCGTTGGTCTCTTCCGGATAACCGTTCCAAAGATCGGTTTCCTTAAAAGGGACAGGCACATACTTTGGATACGCGCAAATCGTACCTAAGGCAACAAACTTTTTGACACCCAAAACTCGAGCTTGTTCGATGAGTTCAACGCCCATGATTAAGTTATCATAAAAAAATTTGCCCGGATTCTCGCGATTGGCCCCAATGCCTCCTACCGACGCAGCCAAATGAATAATCATGTCGGGCTTAACTTCTTTCAAAAGACGGACAATCGCAGAGGATTTGCGCAAATCATAATCCTTGCTGCGGGGGACAAAGATTTTTTTACAGCCATGCGCCTTAAGCTCTGCGATAACAGCCCTGCCCAAAAAACCAGCTCCGCCGGTCACAATCACATTCTGCTTCGACCAAAATTTCTTTTTACCAGATATTTTCATCATTTTCTTCCCCGGGTGCCATGCAATTGACGGTCAATTAATTGCATATCCGCATCAACCATCATTTTGACTAATTGTTTAAAATTGACTTTTGGCTTCCAATTTAATTGTTTGCGGGCCTTGCTGCTGTCGCCTAAAAGCAAGTCTACTTCCGTCGGGCGCAAGTAACGCTTGTCAATCTTCACATAATCTTTCCAGTCTAACCCTGCATAATCAAATGCTTCGTCTAAAAATTCCCGGACCGAATGCGTCTCGCCTGTGGCAATGACATAATCTTCGGCCGTTTTTTGTTGAAGCATAAGCCACATCGCCTCGACATAATCGCCGGCAAACCCCCAGTCGCGCTTGGCATCGAGATTACCCAAATAAAGATTCTTTTGCACGCCGGCTTTGATGCGGGCTAAAGCCATTGTGATTTTGCGTGTGACGAAAGTTTCGCCGCGACGGGGAGATTCATGGTTAAACAAAATCCCATTGCAGGCAAACATATCATAAGCTTCACGATAATTGACCGTCATCCAATACGCATAAACTTTAGCCGCAGCGTAAGGACTGCGCGGATAAAAAGGGGTTGTCTCAGTTTGCGGGGTTTCCAAAACTTTTCCAAACATCTCAGAGCTGGACGCCTGATAAAATTTGGTGTGTATTCCAGAATCGCGTATCGCCTCCAAAAGCCGTGTTGTTCCCACAGCGGTGACCTCAGCGGTGTATTCGGGGATTTCAAAACTGACCTTGACATGGCTTTGCGCGCCTAAATTGTAAATCTCATCCGGCTTGATCGTCTTGATGATCCTGTTGAGCGAACTGGCATCGTTGAGATCCCCATAAACAAGACTCAACCGCACATTTTTTTCGTGCGGGTCTTGATAAAAATGGTCAATGCGGTCCGTATTAAACGTGCTGGACCGACGGATCAGTCCATAGACCTCATAACCTTTTTTTAATAAAAATTCAGCCAAATAAGAACCATCTTGTCCCGTAATCCCTGAAATGAGAGCCTTTTTAGTCTTTGTCATACCCTACTTTCTGTTAATTGTTTCCCGTTTATAGCACATCCCGCGGCATTGCTCAATAAGCACCTTTAGCTTTAATCACAGCCGGTATTGTTTGCAATAAGATATTGATATCAAGCCAAAATGACCAGTTATTAATGTACCAAATATCCCATTTAATTAAATAACTAAACGAAAGATCACTGCGTCCGCGGATCTGCCAGAGTCCGGTAATCCCGGGGGTCACCTTCAGACGTTTAAGTTGCCGCAAATCTTCTTTTTCAATCTGATCAATCGGAAACGGACGAGGGCCCACCAAGCTCATTTCCCCTTTAAGCACATTGATAATCTGAGGAAGCTCGTCGAGACTGTATTTGCGCAAAAACTTTCCAAATTGGGTCACTCGCGGATCGCTGCGTATTTTAAAAATAGGGCCGTCGGCTTGGTTCTGATCGTTAAGCTTACTCTGCAAATTTTGAGCTTGCTCAACCATGCTGCGGAATTTATACATCCAAAATTCTTGCCCGTTGCGGCCATAGCGCCGGGACAAATAAAACACCGGCCCGGGACTGTCGCGCTTGATCAAAATCGCCAAAACTAACATCAGAGGTGAAAACAACAACAGCAACACAAACGAGGCAAGAAGATCAAAAAACCGTTTGCCGGGGTGGCGAAACTCAATTCCCTCATTAAAATATTCCAAAACAGGGATAAAACCAATATTGTATTTTCCAAATTCTCCTGTTGTCAGTTCAAAACCTTGCGGGACAACACGGACAGCCAAATGCATTTCACGCGCCTGTTCCAGCAATTGCAAAAATACCTGACTGTCCTGATGGATGGTAATAAAAACAGTATTGATAAAATTTTGTTGGGCAACCGTCGGAAAATCCGCAATTTTGCCTAAAATCGGATACCCCTGACAAGATTCTGCCAAAGGTTTTGTATCATCCAGATATCCTTGAATATGAAACCCCAGCGCCTTTCTTTTGCCAATCTCTTCTGCCAAAGCACATCCGACTTTGCCAGCGCCGACAATGAGGACTTTAAAATTGTTATACCCGCGCGACACCAAAAAAAGGACAAAAGCCCGTTTGCATATCCGCCAGAAAGACAAAAAAATGACAATAAACAAAGCCGCCAAAAGCAAAACAGTCCGAGGAAAAGTCTCGACCTTAAAAAAATAAATCGCCATGACAGAAACGAGCAGCGAATGAAAAACAGACCTCAACACTTTCCAAACTTCAATACTTTCCGACAACTCCCGCCGGGTCTGATAAAGCCCGTTGACATAATTAAACAAAATAATCGTCGCAAGCCAAAGAATAAAAATATAGCCAATAGCACTCTTGGGGTTAAAAAAATCCCCTATACTCCCCCAAAACGGCAAAGTCTCTCGTCTAAGCCAACAGGCCAAACACACAGCCAGCCCGATAAAAAAAACATCCAGACAGATGTAAAAAAACTTTATTAATACGCTGCGGCTAAAAATTTTCATAAACGATTAGTCGATGCGGTCGATTTAAAAAATAGCTCTCTCGTCAGAATCAAATAAATAAAACGGATGTTCCCCAAAAGATACCTGCGCCACAAACGTCTTGGTTCACAACAAAGCCGAAACAGCCATTCGAGTCCGCGTTGCTGCAGCCACAGCGGAGCTTGCCGTTTCGTCCCGGCGATAAAATCAAACGCTGCCCCTGCCCCAATCATAACAGGCACATTGATCTGTTC
>JAYRHV010000120.1:0-2358 GCA_041907165.1 Candidatus Omnitrophota bacterium
ACAAATTCGCTGGATAAACCACAAAACGCTTTTGTTAATATCCATGGCCGCATCATTGCCACGTTTGACCAAGTTCAGGCAAACGATGAAAAGTTTTTGTTGGTCATCGAAGCGGCATTCTTGCCCGCCGTCCTTTCGCATTTGGAACGTTTTGCCCGTTTAAGCAAGACAGTGCTTGCCCAAGAGAATTTGTTTGTGTATTTCGATTTGGAAGGCTCGTATCGCCAAAGTCCGACGGAGTTTGGCATTGCGCAAAAGTGCGGCCAGCTTATATTAACGTCTGACGACTTGCCAGCTTCGGTCAGCGACGAGGAATTTACGCGGTTTCGTCTACAAAAAAATATTCCACTCTTAGGCGTAGATTATAAAGATGAAATGCTTCTTAATGTCAGCGAAGATGATTTTATCTCATTTACTAAGGGCTGTTTTTTAGGCCAAGAGCCGCTGGCGAAGGTGCATCATCGTTCGAAACCGACGTGGAAATTGGTGGTTAAATATGAAGAGGAATGCTTGCCCGAAGAAAAAGAAAAAATGACGTCTAGGGCCGTGGACCCTTTAAGCGGCAAGGTGAGTGGTTTTGTTTTTGTGGCGAATAAACAGAATGGTGCGGTTGTTTAGTTAATACTTAGTAGCTCGAACAGTCCTCGCACTAGTCGCTTACTCTTATAAAAAGCTTTTAAGTAAGCGCCTAGGCTGCGGAACTCGCTTGGGAAGGATTAACTAAACAACCGCATAGTAAAACTTAGTTGACATCTTTTCGTCAGCAGTTTATCGTGTTTAACAGTTTCAATTTTAGAAAATCATAGGGAGAATTTTAAGCCATGGATATACGCACACAATCTGTTCATACCGGCGTTTATAAAGATAATAGTTACAATTCGGTGACGACCCCGATTTATCCGACTTCGACTTTTTATTTTGACGCTTTAGGAAAAAACAAAGGCTACGATTATACTCGCAGCGGCAACCCCACCCGCAGCGCGCTCGAGGAAAATATTGCCAGTTTAGAAGGCGGCATCGGGTGCTCAGCAACGGCAACGGGGATGGCTGCGATCACGGCGGCATTGTTCCTGTGCAAGGCCGGTGATCATATTGTGACGGGGGATGATATTTACGGCGGCACGTACCGGCTTTTTAATCAAGTGTTGCCGCAAATGGGTTTGTCGTTTTCTTTTGTCAATATGCGCGATTTGGCTAAGGTTAAAGCCGCGATTACGTCTAAAACAAAAATGATTTGGATCGAAACGCCGTCGAATCCTCTGCTTAATATTGTTGATCTTGACGCGGTGATTAAACTTGCGAAGTCCAAAAAAATTTTAACCACCGTAGATAATACTTTTTTGTCGCCGTATTTTCAGCGGCCATTTGATTTTGGCGCGGATTTGATTGTGCATTCGACGACAAAATATATCAACGGCCACAGCGATGTCGTCGGTGGAGCGATTGTTTATAATGACAAGGCATTGGGTGAGCGGATCCGTTATCTGGTGAATGCTTTGGGTGTCGCAGAGTCGCCGTTTGACGCGTGGCTGGTTTTGCGCGGGGCTAAGACGATCAGTTATCGCATGGAGGCTCATCAGGCTAATGCGCTGAGTATTGCCAAGTTCCTCGAAGGACATAAAAATGTCAAAAAAGTTTATTATCCGGGTTTGCTTAGCCATCCCCAGCAGGACTTGATCCGCAAACAGATGAAAGGTTTTGGCGGCATGCTTGCCTTTGAGCTTGACACCAAGAAAGTTGAGCTCAACAAGTTTTTTAAGAAATTAAAACTTTTTTCTCTTGCCGAATCCTTAGGCGGGGTCGAGTCTTTGATTGAACATCCTTGGTCGATGAGCCATTCTTCGATGGGAGTTGAAGGCCTGAAAGCTTCGGGCATTACCCAAGAAACCATTCGTGTTTCTGTCGGAATCGAAGGGTATAAAGACCTGATTGACGATCTTTCTGCAGCGCTTTCTAGTAAGGGATAGTTTTTCTAGAGCCCTTTACAAAGTCGTTATGGCCTAGTATATTTATTCTGTAGGGTTTGTTTTCTTTTGGACTTATCTTTCCCTCTTTATAGGAGACCCTTCTGTTGAAACTCAATCAAAAAGCCCAGCAAATCATTGAATATTTATTGTTAGTCGTTGCGGTTGTGGGCGGCGTTATCGGAGCTGCGGGGCCGTTTAAAAATGCAGCAGAGCGGTCTTTAAATCGAGCAATTTCAACGATTAATGAAAGTTATACGTGGCGTTTAGGGACTGCGGGGAGTTGTTCTGTGACCTGCGGGGTAGGGACAGCGGACCGCAGCGTATGGTGTCAAAGAGATGATGATGGCAAAATAGTGGCAGATGCGTATTGTCTGGCGCAGGCGGGAGCAAA
>JAYRHV010000121.1:0-3284 GCA_041907165.1 Candidatus Omnitrophota bacterium
ATACTTGGAGCAGCTTTGTTGATGTCGGTGCGCCTGTCTTTCTGATGAGCTATGGCGCGCGTCTTTTGTCCTCGCCTTTGACAGCGCAATATGTTCAAGAAAATAATATTTTTGGGCTTGCTAGCAGAGGTGCTACTTCTGACTCAACAATATTTAAATTATCGACCGGAGAAACCTTAGCAGAAAAAGATCTTGTCGCTGCAAATGCTGAAAAAACAATAGCAACAAATTTTGCAAAGGAGTCTTTAGCTGACGCAAAACTTACGGCTGGGACACCTACGGGCGCAGGGTTTCATGATATTGCTGTTGCAGCCAATAAAGCGGTAGAAGCTGCTAGTGCAAAAGTTGTACAAATGGAAAGAATGCTTGCCGCTTATGGCGGACCCGGTGGTTTAGCTTTTAGTCGGCTTGTCCAACCTTTAGCCGCTAGCTACGGGTATACAGCGTTTAGCAATGTTATCGAAAACACATTTGAAGTTATGGCGACAAAAGGAAAAACTTATTCTTGGGAGGATAATTTACTTTCTTATCGTGTTAGTAATAATTTATTGATGGGTTTTGGTTTTGCCGCGGGGCCGATGGTCTTAGGGCCTTTGGCGGCTGGTGGTTATAGAACCAGTCCGTTTCTTGCCGGTGCTCTTTCGGGCAGCGCTACGTATGTCACGGCAAAATTTGCTGAAAGCGTGTATGATCATAAGGAATACAGTGGTTCCGAGTATTTGCGTTTTGCGCTTTTGGGCGGCGCTTGGGGTGGTTTTTTTGGCCTCGCCGCTAAGAATTTTAGTAGTAAGATTTTTGCTGAAGCAGGGTTTACTGGATGGAATTCTGTTCGTTTTGGACTTTTGGGAGCTGGCACTGGCGCTATGGCGAATATAACCGATCAACTCATAACAGATTCAGATGATAAAACGAGCTTCGGACAAAAGATGAGCAATGTTGGGCGCGATGCTCTTTTTTCAGGGCTTTCTGCGCTGGGGCTTTATGGGGTTGGCCGTTTATTGACTATTGTTCCCGAAAAAGGAAGTTTTTTTGCGAAACGTTTTGGTGTCAATGCAGAAACAGACAGAGTGAGAACTTTAAGTGAAGTTATCACAACACCTTTTGAAGGATCAAAGTCAGTATCTTTTGGGAAGATCGAAATTATGCCAGCCAGTGTCGGGAATTTTGTTGTTCGATGGATTGGATATCCGGTTGTTGGCGGATTTATCGGCGGTGGACTTTCTTCTCTTGATAATGGGGATTTTAGCGGTGGATTCAAAAAGGGGATGTACACTACTCTCATGTTTTCGATGATGACAGCCGGCGTTCCTCTTAATAAGTATGGCACGGGAGTTAAAGATGCGATTGTCAAGGTTTGGGATAATCCGGCACTGTTGACTGCAACGCGCGGGCAGTTTACGGCCGATGCTTTGAGCAAGAATCCGGATCTTTTAAAATACTCTGTCTTTGAAGGGGCCAAGAAATGGCCGGGTGTTGCGATTTCCTTTGATATTGCTAATTCGGTGGTCACTTCTCTAGTTAATCGCACAAGCAACTGGCTGGTGATTAATGCGCCTTCTGTGGCTGAGTTTTTTGGTGTTAATCTTAATGATGATAAAGAAAAAGTTAAAGAAACAACCCTGATGGTTGGATTAAAAAAATGGAATTCAGCCAAGGGGGCTTTTGAGGAGCAAGCTGAGTCGGTGCCTTTGTTGAGCCTCAAGGGCTTTGCCGCTTTAGTGATATCAGCCATTGCCGCGCCGCAGTCAGGGTTTTTTATGCATCCGGGCATTGGATTTGGGATGAAAGAGGGGGCTTTGGTTCGCGCAGGCGCGCCCAAAGTGGATGTTGCGATGGCCCAAAGCGGGGCTGTATCTAAGGTAGTTGCGCTTCTTTCAGGCAAGAGCGAAAACTTTCTCTTTGGCATGCAAAAATTCCAAAGTACTAATTTAGGCCGCGTGGCCATGTATTGGGACAATAATTTTTATATGGCCACAGCAACAACTTTAATTAGTAAAGGCGCGTCAGGGTTTGCCGGGTTTAAAGAGAATGGGACAAGTGCGCAGGCTTTGGGGTGGATTGGGTTTGCCGCTTTAGGGCAAAAAAAGTTTGGCGAAAAAGATGAGGTCATGACCAAAGTCAACAATATGGCCTTTACCGACGCTGTTGCCCGCCGATACGACATAAAACTTTCAGCCGATCAATTAGGTGATATTTCCCAAGTTGGTATCGTTTCCAATCGGGTTAGGCAAGAATTGATCGATACGCCGAAAACGCCCGAAGAAGTCTTAAAACTACAATTAGATTTGTTTTACCTCAACGGGTATTCTTTAAGGCTTGCCCCAACCGCTGATCATATAAAAGCATCAGATATGTCGCAAACTACAGCTCAACAAACGAAAGATATTCTTGAGGCGCATCAAAAGGTCCAATCGGGGCTAGAGGTGATCAGCGACCTTCATTTGCCGTTTAAGGATTTGATCACTCAATTAAGTCAAGTTGAAGAAGTTGCCGATCGAACCAAGATCGTCGATAAATTTATTTCCGAGAATTATGCCGGTTCTAATCCAGTGACGGAACAACATCAACAAGCATTTGAGAAAGGGTTAAATGATGCCCTTGGGGTAGGGGAAAAAGATACCAAAATTACAAAAGACAATCTAGTGTCGGGCTCGAGTGGTACCAGTCAGCAAGCAGTTAAAAATTTTGATAGTGTATTATTAGGAAAGCTCGACAATAACATTAACGAAAAGTTGATTCAGTTAAAATCGGATTGGCAAGACGCAGTAAAAAAAGCAGTAGGTGGAGAAAATGCGCCAGAGACAAGTCCATTAGTTGTTTCTTCGCGAGAATTTGGTACGGTAAATCTGAGCAATCTTACGGTTGTTGGTATCGCCAAAGCGAAGGCAAGTCTTGAGCTTCAGGTAGCAAATCATGTCGGTGAAATGGTTGGTCTTCAAAAAATGTCGGGCGCGGATCTTGTTTATATTGGCAGTAAAGCGATTGACCGGGTGGACTTTTTTAAATCAGTAGATACTGCTATTAAAGCAAAAGACGACAATATCAAAAGCGCTAGAGCCAGTAATGTAGAGTTTGTGGCCGCGGTTGAAGAAGCGATTGAAAAAGCGACATCAGGGGAAGGTCCTTCTCTTGAAAACCAAATTTTGCAATTGGTTCAAGTGCAGCCGAAAGCAGACAGAGCAAATTTAAGCCAAGTGGCTCAAGATATTCTTCAATTAAAAATGCTTCAGTTGGTTCAAGAAAAAGGGAAAAATCAAAATTTGACGGAATTAAAAGATTTAGCA
>JAYRHV010000122.1:0-4429 GCA_041907165.1 Candidatus Omnitrophota bacterium
CATGTAATAAAAAAGCAGGAAACTTTGAAGTTAAAAGATTTTAGGGGGTATCCAAACTTTTTAGCTCAGCCCCGAAAAATGTTTTTCGGGACTTCGCTACGTGTAAGGAATTTCTAAAGGATAGTTTTTTATGTGGACCCGTAGCTCAGTTGGTTAGAGCGCATCCTTGACATGGATGAGGTCAGAGGTTCGAGCCCCCTCGGGTCCACCATTTCATTTTATGGAATATAAAACAGATTTAGACAAACTGCGTCACAGCTGTTCGCACGTGATGGCGCAGGCCGTTAAAGAGTTGTGGCCAGAGGTCAAGGTCACGATCGGCCCGGCTATCGAAAATGGTTTCTATTATGATTTTGACAAAAAAGAACCTTTTTCCGACGAGGATTTGAAAGCGATTGAAAAGCGCATGCGCCAGATTATCCAGCGCAAGCCTAAATTCACGCAAAGTTTTATGCTGCGCAACGAAGCGATGGCGCTCTTTGGTAAAAGTAGCGAAAATTATAAAGTCGAGCTTATTGAAGGCATTCCCGACGAAAAGGTATCGATTTTTAAAACCGGCGATGAATGGTTTGATCTTTGCAAAGGCCCGCACGTGGACAATGCCGGCGAGATCAAAGCGTTCAAACTTTTGTCGGTGGCAGGAGCGTATTGGCGCGGCAATGAAAACAATGCGATGCTGCAGCGGATTTACGGCACGGCGTTTTTTTCGGAAGAAGATTTAAAAAAACATTTGAACGCTTTGGCTGAAGCTGAGAAACGCGATCATCGCAAATTAGGTGTCGCGCTCGATCTTTTCCAAATTTATCATGAGACCGCTGGCGCGGGATTGGTTTTTTATCATCCCAACGGCGCTATGCTGCGCAAGGTCATTGAAGATTATGTCCGCGAAGCGCATATCAAGCGCGGCTATGATCTGGTCATGACCCCGCACATGCTCAAAGGAAAACTTTGGGAAATAAGCGGGCACGCACAGCATTACCGTGAAAATATGTATTTCTTCGACGTGGACAATGAAGAATACGCGGTTAAGCCGATGAATTGTCCGGGGCATATTTTGATCTTTAAGTCCAAGACCCGTTCGTATCGCGATTTGCCGATCCGGTATTTTGAATTGGGCACTGTTTATCGTCAGGAAAAAGCGGGCGTTTTGCACGGGCTTTTGCGGGTGCGCGGATTTACGCAGGACGATGCGCATATTTTTTGCCGTCAGGATCAGATCAAAAGTGAAGTGGAAGGTGTGATCGATTTTGTTTTTGACGTGATGAAAGATTTTGGTTTTACCGATTTGGAAATCGAACTCTCGACGCGGCCAGAGAAATATATCGGCAGTATCGAGAATTGGGATTTGGCGACGAAAGCGCTGCAAGATTCTTTGAAAGATAAGGCCATCGCGTATCAGGTCAATGAAGGCGACGGTGCATTTTATGGGCCTAAGATCGACATCAAGCTTAAAGATGCTTTAGGCCGCAAATGGCAATGTGCGACGATCCAATGCGATTTTGCCCTGCCAGAGCGTTTTGCGATGTCTTATATAGATGAAGCGGGCAAAGAAGTCCGGCCGATTATGATTCATCGGGCGATTTTAGGAAGCCTCGAGCGGTTTATCGGGAATTTGATTGAGCATTATGCCGGAGCTTTTCCGACGTGGCTAGCTCCGGTTCAAGTGGCTTTGATTCCGATTTCGTCTGAGCAACAGGCTTTTGCAAAACAAGTTAAAGAAGATTTACAAAAAAAGGGAATACGGGTTATAATCGACGAGCGAAACGAGAGTTTGGGCAAGCGAATTCGGGAAGCGACATTAAAGAAGATTCCATATATGCTTGTTCTGGGAGAAAAAGAAGTCGCTTCTCGAGATGTTGCGGTTCGAAAGAGAATTGGCTCGGATCAAAGTATCATGTCTATCACCGCTTTTGGCGATTTTATCGTCGGTGAAGTTAAAAAAAAGAAATAAATGACAAGTTTTACAAAGGGAGGTTCCTATTCAAAAGGTAATAAGAGTCAATGAACGGATCCGTTCTCCCGAGGTTCGGGTGATCGGGCCTGATGCGGAACAGCTTGGTGTTTTGATGATCCGCCGGGCGCTTGAGTTAGCGGTTGAAAACGGGCTTGATCTCGTCGAAGTGGCCCCCACAGCGCGTCCGCCGGTTTGCCGCATTATGGATTTTAGCAAATATAAATATGATCAAGAACGCAAAGAGCGCCGGGTTAAAAAAAGCCAGCACGTCGCGCATTTAAAGCAGATCAAAGTTAAGCCGCATATTGCCGAGAATGATTATCATACGAAGCTTAAACAAGCGCAGACGTTTTTGAGTAAAAAGGATAAGGTTAAAGTCAATCTCTTTTTCCGCGGCCGGGAAATGGCTTTTGTGGATTTAGGGAAAAAAGTTATTGATCGGTTTGTTGTGGATCTTAGCCGCCACGGGCAAATCGAGAAGCCGCCTTCCATGGAAGGAAGGGTCATGTCGGTTGTGGTTATTCCGAGGGCTGACAAAAAAACCTCTGTTGCAGAGAAAGGAAACGAAGATGCCAAAGCTTAAAACAAATAAAGCCGCGATGAAGCGTTTTAAGATCACCAAAAAAGGAAAGATCAAAAAACGCAACGCTGGCCGTCGCCATATTTTAGGGAAAAAGACCAGAAAACGTAAACGTCAATTGCGTAAAGCAGGATTTGTTTCCGCCGTGGATGCACGTCGGATAAGGAGGTTGTTGCCGTATGGTTAGAATTCGTACAAATGTTGCCACCAAGCGCCGCAAAAAGCGCGTGCTCAAAGCAGCCAAAGGATATTTTCAACAGCGCCACAAACGTTATGCGCAAGCTCGTCGGACACGGATCAAAGCGCAGGTGTATTCTTACCGTGACCGCAAAGTCCGCAAAGGCGAATTTCGCAAACTCTGGACGGTGCGCATTAACGCCGCTTGCCGTGAGGCAGGAATCACGTACAGCCGTTTTATTTCCGGACTTATCAAAGCTAAAGTTGCGCTGGATCGCAAAATGATTGCAGAGCTCGCGATTTCTTCGCCGGCTGCGTTTAAACGTTTGGTCAAGATCGCACAAGAGCATGTTAAGGTCGCTGCGACGCCTAAGGCGGCTGCTAAAACTTAATTTTAGCGATCAATCGTAAGAGTTTTTTTCGGTGGCCCGCGGGATCTTTTTAGATCAAGCGGGTCATTGTTTCTATTTGACGAAAGACAGACAATGAAATGGGATTTTGAAAAAATTACCCAAGAGGCCAGCGAAGAAATTTTTTCTAGCGCTGACCTTAAAACGCTCGAAGCTTTACGGGTCAAATTTTTGGGACGCAAAGGTCTTTTGGCAGAGGTGTATGCGAGTCTGTCTTCTTTGTCCGGCGAACAAAAACCTTTGGTCGGCAAGCTGGCCAATGATTTTCGCAATAAGATCACGGCCTTGCTGGATGAGAAAAAAGTTGCTTTAGAAAAATCTGTGTCTTGTGGATCAAGCGGTGCTTTTGACGTGTCTTTGCCGGGCATAGCGGCTTGTGTTGGCCGCGAACATGTTTTGTCGCAGATTATCGATGAGATTTGTGCGACGTTTGAGCATTTAGGCTTTGTCGTGCAAGACGGCCCGGAAATCGAAAGTGAGTTTAATAATTTTACAGCGTTAAATATTCCCGCCGACCATCCTTCGAGGGATTCTTTTGATACATTTTATTTAGATACGCCTGACCCCGACGAAAAAGGGCGCAATTTACTTTTGCGCAGCCAAACTTCGCCGGTGCAAATCCGACTGATGAAACAGTTTAAGCCGCCCTTTGCCGTGGTCATTCCCGGAAAAGTTTACCGGCCTGACGCGGTGGATGCCAGCCATTCTTTTGTTTTTCATCAGATTGAAGGGTTATTAGTCGACGAGGATGTCAAATTTTCTGACTTGAAAGGTCTTTTGAGCGCGTTTTGCCAGAGACTTTTCGGTGAAAAAACGCGTATGCGTTTTCGGCCGCATTATTTTCCGTTTACCGAGCCGTCGGCGGAGGTGGATATTTCTTGCTACATTTGTGAGGGCAAAGGTTGTTCTGTCTGCGGCCGAAAGGGCTGGCTGGAAATTATGGGTTGCGGCATGGTCAACCCCAAAGTGTTTGAAGCGGTCAAGTATCCGAAGGGAAAATATACAGGGCTGGCTTTCGGCATGGGCGTTGAGCGCATGGCGATGCTCAAGTACGGCATAAACGATATACGGCTTTTTTTAGAAAACGATGTGCGGTTTTTAAAACAATTTTAAGAAAGCTGTCATTGTAAGCGAGCCTTTAGGCGAGCGAAACAATCTTGTTTTTAAGGCATGTTAGAAACGGGATTGCTTCGTCGCTTCGCTCCTCGCAAAGACGGCCGCGGCTGCCACCTCCTCGGGAAGGTGTCGAAGCGGGCAGAACCAGCCTCCATCTTCATCTTGCACTGCGGCAGAAAACTTGCACACTCG
>JAYRHV010000123.1:0-22331 GCA_041907165.1 Candidatus Omnitrophota bacterium
CAAACGCATAGGACTTTTTAATATCTTCTGCCAAGTCAAAAGGGATCTCCAAACGATTAGCTATGCTTTGCGTTAGATGTTCACCCCCTAAGGGGATATTGACAACATATTTGAGAAATCCGTCATGAAATATCAAAATATCCGTCATCAAAGCACCGATATCGACAAGCACACAACCCTGTCGGCGATGGTATTCGCTCAAACAAGCCTGAGCCGACGAATAAGAGGTATAAAAAATATTTGTCACATCAAAACCGGCTTGATTGACGGCTTTAACTAAATTTTGCAGTTGAACATGTTTGACTAAAAGCAACAGAGTGTTGATTTCAATTTTGCGGCCATAAAGACCAACAGGATTAAGCGCCGTTTTTACATCATCAACTTTATAATACTGCGGAAAATTATGGAGCACATCCTCCTCCATGCTCGCGCCTAATATTTTGGCCTGCTCTTTAACTTTGCGAAGGTCATTAGGCGATATCACCTTGCTCCCTCGCTCCAAAAGCGGGATAAGCGCGTTGGAATATTGCTTATGTATCATTTCCCCGCCGACGCCAAGCTGAATATCTTTAAGCTTAATTGCTGTTTTACCCAATAGCCCTGCAAGCGTCAAATGGATACACTCGCTAAGCTCACTTAAATCTGTTAACGCGCCATTTTTAAAGCCGGAAGTTTTCATTTCATAAACGCCTAAAAGTTCCGGCGGCTCATTGTCTAGATCTTTAAGAAGTGCCGCTTTAAGAGTCTGTGTGCCTAAATCAAGTCCGCAAAAATATTTTCGTGATGCAAAGTTTTTGAACATAAAGCCCCTCGACAAAATTATCCTATAATGGTTATCTGGTAACCAGCCTTACAAACCAGCCTTATCTTTTACTTTTTTACTGATAATCGGTTCTTTAAAACGCAAATCGATATAATTAAATTCCTGAGGGTTAATTTTTCCCTGAGAAACCACAATGCCCAGCATAGCGATCTTCTGCTGAACTTTGTCTTCTGCCAAAATGACTTTTAACCCGTTTGATAGAACACATTGGATTTGCGAAAGGTTTGTCAAATCCAAACTTACGACGGGCATAGACTCTAGGTGCGCATTTTCTTTGATAGTTTGTATAATTGTCGAAGCCAACAATAAATCCGGGTGTCGCAGCGGTTTACCTACTACTGCGTTTTGTTCGAAAATCAAACCCGCAATGAGTGGTAAATTATGATTTAAAGTTACGTTAAGCGACAACACAATCCCGTCTTTATCAATCAAAATTTGCTGACGACGTGCTGTGATCACTGCAAAAGGGTCACGTCGTATCGCGTCGACATAAATGCGGTTGGGGAATTGCCGGTAAATCCGCAAGTGGTCGATTTGCGGATATTCCACCTGCAAACGACGCTGTACGGCGTACAAATCGACATCAAAAATACTTTGGCCGATCAAACGCTCTAGCGTCCGTGTCCGGATAAATTGCAGCGTTTGAGGGGACACCACCTCGCGGATCTTAAATATTGGAGAAATCCGCAAATAATAATACATCCCTTGACCTAAACTGATAATGACAAATATAATGCAAGCGGCAATAATAAAATACTGCAAAATAACAACCGCAATCTTGTTTCCGGGATTTTCATTTCTTTTAGCCATTTTTTAATTGACTTTCTGACGGCTTCGCCGTTCAAATGCTAAACTGGATAACATCAAACACAAGTCGGTAAAATTTATTCCCTTGTCCTGCGCGGCCTTAGGTAAGAGACTTGTTGCCGTAAAGCCGGGAATGGTATTGATTTCCAAAAAATACGCTTGCCCGTTTTTATCCAGAATAAAATCCGACCGGGCCATATCACGACAGCCGACAAGATTAAAGACCTTTTGCGACATCTCTTTAATCTGTTGGGCTTGCTGATCATTTATTTCTGCAGGAACAATATAATCGCTCATCCCTTTTTGATATTTGGCCGTAAAATCAAAAAACTTAGCTTTAGGCCTGATTTCAACCAAGGATAAAGCTTCCCCGCACAAAATCCCTGACGTAATCTCTTGTCCCTGAACATAACGGTCGACCAAAATCTGCGTGCCAAATTCAAAAGCCTTATTAACTGCGGGAATGAAATCTTCGGTGTTGTGCACAATAGTAATTCCGATACTGGAACCTTCTTTTGATGGCTTGACTACGACCGGACAACCGCCTAAATTTTCCAACAATTTTAAAGCTTGAGGTTGATCACTTTTGTTGAGGATAAAAAAATCCGGGACATGGATTCCGGCTTGTTGCACAAGAAGCTGTGTGCTCGCTTTATCCATAGCCAGACGACTAGCCTGCGGCCCTGAGCCAGTATAAGCGATGCCTGCTTTTTCAAGAATATCTTGAATAGTGCCGTCTTCACCAAATTTTCCGTGCAGCACTAAAAAAACAATATCCACACAAGCTAAAGCCAGCTGGGCCAAAATTTCATCTTGCTTAACTGTATTAAGTTCCACACCGACAACGTCACATCCCCCACTCTCCAACGCCTGTACAACCGCTTTACCGCTTTTTAAAGAAATCTCGCGTTCCGACGAGCATCCACCCATCAAAACTCCAATACGGCCCAATTGTGCTGTTTCCGAAATATTTCTGTTCATATTATTTTTTTTCTAAAGCGACATCAGCGATTAATTCTTTGAGCAAATCCTCGCCGACCCGATAGACATCCCCGGCGCCAAGCGTTAAAACCAAATCGCCCGGACGCACCATTTTGGTCAAATAGGCGACGATCTTGTCTTTTTGCAAATACAGAGCATCTTTTTTACCGCTTTCAATAATTTTTTCCAAAAGAATTTCTGACGAAACTCCAGCAATCGGCTCTTCGCTGGCTGCATAAATATCGGTCAAAATAAGGATATCGCTTTGGGTTAACGCTTTGACAAAATCTTCCATTAAAAACTTCGTCCGTGTGTAACGATGCGGCTGAAAAACCGTAATCAAACGTTTTTGCTTAACCGAATGCGCAGCCTTAAGCGTCGCTACAATTTCCGTCGGATGATGGCCATAATCATCAACAATTTCAATTTCTTGAAACGTTCCTTTGCGTTGAAAACGTCTTTTAACCCCGGCAAAACTCTTTAAGCTCGAACAAATAACCTCTGGATCAATATTTAGCTGCAACCCCAAAGTAATGCAGGCCATCGCGTTGAGAATATTATGCTGACCGGGAATCGTCAGTTCAAAGCGCGGTAATTTTTTATTTTTATAAAGACACTCAAATTCCCAACAACATTCTTTGGTATTAACAAAGCGCATCGTTTGCGTATGAAGGTCATTAACCGGCGAAAAGCCATAGGTCAAGTAATGTCGCTTGCTTTTTAAAAGCAATTCTTTAAGCCGCGTATCATCGCCGCATCCAATCAAAAGCCCATCAGGCAAAGTCCGTCCCACAAACTGCTCGTAAGCCTTCACAATATTATCCCACGTATGATAAAAATCCAAGTGTTCAAAATCAATATTCGTCACAATCGAGTAGCGCGGGGTAAAATAAAGAAAAGAACCGTCGCTCTCATCAACTTCCGCGACAAAATATTTTCCCCCGCCCAACTTGGCATTATACGATTCTCCATTTAAAATTCCACCCACGGCTGTCGTCGGATTAAGATCCGCATCCAGCAATAAATGCGAGACCATAGAGGTGGTTGTTGTCTTGCCATGCGCTCCCGCGATGGTAATCCCAATATGATTATCCATGATCTGGGCCAAAAGTTCAGCCCGTTTGAGCACAGGGATTTTCCTTTGATATGCGGCTTGCAATTCAGGATTATCAGATGCGATCGCAGATGAATAGACAACATAATCTACTTCTCCAAGTTGGCTGGCTTGATGGCCGATAAAAACTTGCGCGCCTTTTTCCCGCAACGCAAGCGATAGCGCGCTGTCTTTTAAGTCAGAGCCGCTAACCTGATGCCCCTTCTTAAGCATCAAAGACGCTAAAGTGCCTACACCCACTCCGCCTATGCCAATAAAATGATATTTCATGGTTATTTCATCTGGGATTGAAGATATTCGACCCAACGACTATTGAGGTCTTCTATATTTCTAAAACGGCCATAGTTCTCATCGAGCGCTTTTTCAAAACTTGTCCCTTCGCTTAATTTACGGCACAAATTCTCAAACCGCGCCTCTCCTAATTCAACGATCATATAATACACAATACTGGCGCTTTCCGCATAAAAAATATTAATGATTTCTTTGTCTTTCTCGGTACTTAAGCGTTTTGCGGTCAATTCGGTCAATGGGATAAATTGGTTGTTTGCTATCGCCTGCATAACGACTTTATTAGCACCCCATCGTTTGGCTTTTTCCTGATACATCGCAACCCCCTCGTCGAGCCAAATAGGGATCGAGTTATTACCAATAAATTCCCTAAAAATAATATGCGCTAATTCATGCGGCAAAGTAGAGTCAAAAAATCCAGCCGCAGACGGGAAGGTCCGGATTTCTTTTTGTGAAACATTCGCTTCTGCTGCGGACCACTCCAAATTTTTCGCATGCAGCTGATACTCGCCTTGATCATCATAAATATAAATCATAGCCCGGTCTTCCATTTGCCAGCCGCGATAACGCATAAACCCTAAATTGCGCGGGATCTCATCGTATAGCTGCGAAGCTGTTTCAGAAACATTTTTGACGAAATCCAGCGGCGCGTTCTTATAATAAATCACAAAATACCGCGAGTCATACTTTTTCCATGGCTCGCCTTCTGCAGTGGCAAAACTTATCGAAAAGAACCCAACTAACACAAAAAACATTAACCTCATCATAAAATTCTTGCCTATGAGCAGTTGCGGGTCCCCCGCTTTGCGGGACTTACGCTGCCCCTGCGGCACCCTACCGTCCTCGCAAGCTGCGGGCGGCAGGGTACCCGCCTTCGGGTCACCCGCGCAAAAATTTCGACGAAAAATCTTAGACTGAGGTCCAATCCTTTTCACGGCTTTAACCTCTCGATTTCATCGGCTAATACAAAAGCAGCGTCGGGGCGATAAATATTTTCATATGCTTTGGTGATTTGCTCTTTGGTCATCGCAGAAGCCAGCAACTCTTCAATCGCATTCTTTAAAACTTCCGGCGTCAAATCTTTTTCGTCGATCAGACGACTGACTTTTGTTTGTGTCAACACAAAAGCATTTTCCCGTTGATGTCCGCCGGCGTAGGGGTAGGGAATCAAAATCGCTGGCAGGGCAAAAGCAGCTAATTCCGTTATTGTCATAGCGCCAGCACGGCTGACAACAAGATCCGCAACTGTATATGCTTTAATGATTTCGTCAGTAAAACTTGCCACCCAATGCGAAACGCCCAATTTTTGATAGGCCGCTTTGCAAATCTCGACATCCGCAGTCCCGCACAAATGAATGACGCTAACATTTATTTTTGCTTTTAAGACTTCGGCTGCTTTTAAAAAAACCGCATTGATCCGCCGGCGTCCCTGACTTCCGCCTAAGACTAAAATAATCGGCACACCTTGAACAAATCCCCATTCTTTTAAAATCGTATCCCGATCCAAACCTTTTAAAAGCGGCCGGGCGGGGCATCCTGTCACAACAACTTTTTGTGAGGGCAAAGAATTTTCTGCCTGTTTAAATCCGACGGCAATTTTTCTTACAAAAAAAGAAAGCAGATAATTCGCTTTGCCCGGCACAACATTTTGTTCATGGATGATTACCGGAATTTTCTGCAAAACAGCTGCAAGGACTAAAAAAAAAGCGCCGTACCCCCCAAACCCGACGACAATATCCGGGTTGACCTTTTGGATGATCCCCGATGATTCGACAAAAGATTTGACCGATGCTACAAAAAAGTCAACAACGGCAAGCGGAGAGCGAAGAGAAAAACCTTTGGCTGATATTTCAAAATATTCAAAACCGGCAGAACGGATTTTTTCGCCAGATTGACGGAATACTCCAGCAAAAATGATCTGATGCCCTCGTCTTTTAAGTTCGTCCGCCGTAACCAACGCCGGGACAATATGTCCCCCGCTGCCGCCGGTAGCTATTAAAATTTTTAACCCGGATTTCATGTGCAGTCTTCTATACGAGAAATATTAAGCAACAAGCCAATAAGCATCATGTTGACAACCAGTGCAGAACCCCCATAACTGATAAAGGGAAGCGGCAAACCCTTTGTCGGTAACGCGCCAATCGTGACCCCGACATTAATGACGGCCTGTAACCCAAGAATTGTGACAATTCCGCAGGCCAAATAATACCCAAACGGGTCCTTGGTCCGTTTGGCAATGCGTGCCCCATTCCAAATAAACGCGCCAAACAATACAATCACGGCAAAGGCCCCTGCAAACCCCATTTCTTCGCCAATGATTGACAAAACAAAATCTGTGTGGGCCGCCGGCAAATAAAAAAGTTTTTGTATGCTATGTCCTAACCCAACGCCCCAAAGTCCTCCTGAACCAAAAGCAATTTGGGATTGCGTTAATTGGAATCCTGCCCCCTGCGGATCTTGCCAAGGGTCCAAAAAGGTAGCAATACGCGCCCAGCGATAAGGGACGCGGACAACTAAAAAATAAAACCCGGGCACTGTCATTAACGCCAAGACACTAAAATACCAAATTTGCCCACCGGCAATAAAAAACATAATGATAACAACGCTGCCGATCAAAAACGCGCTGCCTAAATCTGGTTGTTTTAAAATAAGCACACAAAATAATCCCAAAACAATCATCAGCGGCAAGAATCCACGACGGAAACTTTTGATATCATATGGCTTGCGGGCCAAAAAGTCAGCCGCATAAACAAGCATTACAAATTTTGCAAATTCCGTAGGCTGAAAATTAAAAAACCCCAATTTGAACCAACGCCGCGCACCATTACTCACTGAACCGATATGCGGGACAAGAACCAGAATCAAAAGAAAAAGCGTCACGCCCAAAAGAGGTTTAATAATTTTACGAAGTTCTCGATAGTCACAGGCCATCACTGCACACGCACAAAAAAAACCTATCAATAAAAAAACAAGATGACGTTTTAAATAATAAAAGCTGTCCCCATGCCCCTGCAGCGCGTTGATGCCGCTGGCGCTGTAGACCATAATGACACCGATACAAACTAAGGCCAAACAAATTGTAGATACAAATATTCTTAATTCGCGCATAAAGTTATTATCTGTTTTTACTTTAGACCCAGCACAATTTGTTTAAACGCCCGCCCGCGTTCTTCAAAATTCTTAAAACTATCATAACTGGTGCACATAGGAACAAGCAAAACTGCATCGCCAGCTATTGCAGCTTTTTGGGCTGCGGCCACAGCGTCTTCTAGCGTTGTGCATTCTTCTAAATAAACCGCCCCCTCGAAAGCACCGCGCAATTTGGACCGGGCCTCGCCAAAAAGAATCATTTTTTTGACCTTTTGCGCAACCAAAGGCCGCAGAGGAAAAAAGTCTAAGTTCTTGTCCCGCCCGCCCGCAAGCATTACAATCGGTTGGTTAATGCTTTCCAAAGCCCAGCGCCCTGCCTCAACCGTGGTCGCCTTCGAGTCATTGATATATTCAACGCCGTTGAGAATCCGCACATGTTCCATCCGATGCTCAACGCCTTTAAAATCTTTAAGCTCCCGCAAGCACACCTCTAAAGACAAGCCTAAAATTTTGGCAACGCACAACACGGCTAGGTGGTTAGGGTTAACAACCCCCTCGCTAGAAAATTCGCCCTGATTAAAAAAACAAATGTGCGACTCAATGCCCGCGGCAGCTTTTTTACACCAAATATCCTGCGCGTTTAAAACAGCAAAATCATGCTGGTTTTGATTCTCAAAAATCCTTCTTTTTGCATTGAAATATTCGTCTAAGTCTTTATGCCGGTCAAGATGGTTTTGGGTAAAATTTAAAAGTACCGCAATATAAGGTTTAAAGGTTTCAATCGTTTCTAACTGAAAGGAACTGATCTCCGTCACAAAATAATCATAATCTTTACTTTGCAAAACAAATTCTGTTAACGGGGTCCCCACATTGCCGCACAAACAGGCCCTTTTCCCGTTGGCATTAAGCATGAGACTTATTAAAGTCGACACTGTTGTCTTGCCGTTGGAACCTGTCACGGCAATAATCGGTTTGGGGCAAAAGCGGGCCCCTAATTCGATTTCTCCCCAGACCGGGATACCCCGGGCTTTCGCCCACACGACGGGCAAAGCATCGAAACGTACTCCCGGGCTTAAAACGACCAAGTCGCTAGCTTCAACAAAATCTTTGCTATGACCGCTAAACTCAAATTCGACGGAATTCTTTTCTGCCCAGCTGATAAAATCCTTATCGACAAAATCAGCTTTGCCGGCTTCCGAAATTTTTACATGGGCCCCAAGCGTGCATAAAAGCCGTGCGGCAGACTGTCCGCTTTTGGCCGCACCGATCACAACGACTGTTTTATGGTCTAAATCCATTAGCGAATTTTTAACGTTGTTAATGTTAAGAGGGCCAAAATAATCCCAATAATCCAAAAACGTATCGTAATTTTTGACTCTGGCCAGCCGCTTAATTGCAAATGGTGGTGAAACGGCGACATTTTAAAAATCCTCTTGCGCCGAGTTTTAAAAGACGCCACTTGCAAGATGACCGACAAAGCCTCGACGAAAAAAACTCCTCCTAAGACAACCAGCAACAGCTCCTTTTTAATAAAAATAACAATGACCCCCAGACTTCCCCCCAAAGGCAAGGAACCGACATCCCCCATAAACACAGAAGCCGGATGACAATTAAACCACAAAAATCCCAAACTCGCCCCAAGAATTGCAAAACAAAAAATTGTCAACTCTCCTGTGCCCGGCAAATACGGAATGAGCAAATATTCGCTGAATTTCAAATGCCCCGAAATATAACAAAGCACCGAAAGAGTTGCGCTGACAATCATGACACAACCTATCGCTAAGCCATCCATCCCGTCGGTAAGGTTAACCGCATTCGTCGCCCCAACAATGACTAGCGCAACAAAAGGCACATATAAGACCCCTAAATCCAGCACAAGCGTTTTTAAGAAAGGGACATCAATTTGCGTATTAAGGCCGGGGTTTAAATACAGATACGCGCCGATCGCACAACCCCAAAGCATTTCTAAAGCGAACTTTGTTCTTGCTCGCAAACCCCGATGCTTTCCCTTTTTTTTCAATTTTGTGTAATCGTCAAGGCCGCCTAAAAGGGCAAAAAACAAACACGTTAAAAGTGTCAAAATGACATAGCGGTTAGAAAGGTCCGCCCACAACAAAACTGACAGCACGATGCTTCCGATAATAAAAATCCCCCCCATCGTCGGCACCCCTTCTTTGGCGGACTGGAATTTATCTAAAGCCGGACAGTCATCCCGCTTGGCCCGTTCCCGGATAGCACGTTGTTTTGAATACGCAATAAACAATGGTCCTAAAATCATGCACAGCAAAAATGTTGTCACTGCCGCCATGGCCGCGCGGAAAGTGATGTATTTAAAAATATTAAATTCAAAAAACACGGACCGGAATTCAGAAAGCCAATAAAACATGATCTTCTCCTATAGTTACTAAAACTGCGTTTGAATAAATTCGACAAATCGCTCCGTGCGCATCCCGCGGGAGCCTTTAACGAGCACGATATCCGACGGACATAATGATTTTTTAATCGTAGCCTGCAACTGTTGTTCACTGGCCGCGTGAAAAATCTCAATCGCTGGATTTTTTTTCTTTGCCTGCCTGCCAATCCATTGTGAAAATTTTCCAAAAGAGATAATCGCGTTGACCCCGGCATCCGCTGCAGCCAAACCAATTTCTTGATGTAACCGCTTGGCTTGTCGGCCTAACTCGAGCATATCCGCACAGATAAGTATTTTCCGTCCTCTCGTCGTCTGATGCGTCAAAGACTCTAAAGCGCTGCGAAAAGATACTGGGTTGGCATTATACGAATCATTAATGATCCGAATTTTCCCGACACGAAGTAAAGTCTGGCGGCCCGATTTGAGCGAAAAGCTTTTGAGCACATTTTTAATCTCTTGTGCGTTGACCCCAAACAAACGACCTATCGCGATTGCGGCAAGGGCATTATAAACATTGGCTGTTGCGGTCCCCTGCAGTGTAATTTCGCCCATCCCAGATATCGAAAAGTAAACCTTTCGGCCATCATACTTAATCTGCCGAGCTTGATAATTGGCTTTGTGGGCAATCCCAAAGCTGATCGTGTTTTTTCTCTTAATCTGCACAATTTTTTTCAAATACGGATCATCCGCATTGACAACGACTGTTCCCTTCGGATCCAAAGCTTTGACTAAATTAAACTTTTCTTTAAAAACATCCGCCGGAGTTTTCAGTAAAGCCAAATGCGACTCGCCGATGTTGGTCATAACAACAATGCTCGGACAAACAATGGATGCAAGCCAAGCAATATCCCCCGGGCGATTGGTGCCCACCTCCAAGACCGCAATTTGATCCGCAGGCTTTAATTTTAAAAGAGTCAGCGGAACCCCAAACTGGTTATTTTCAGTCCCGACATTTTTTAAAACTTTAAACTTTCGTTTTAAAACCGCCGCAATCATTTCCTTGGTCGTTGTCTTGCCCGCCGAGCCTGTAATGGCAATAACCGGCAGGCAAAAACGCAGACGATGCAAACGGGCAATCTCCCCTAAAGCTTTGGTCGTATCAACAACTTTAATCACGGCAACCGATACAGGGCAAGGGCCGATGTCACGCGACACGACAACAGCAGCTGCCCCCTTTTTGATGACCTCTGCAATAAAGTGATGCGCATCATGTTTCTCGCCGACAATCGCAATAAAAATATTCCCTTTTTTAACCAGCCGGGAGTTGGTGACAATGCCGCGGCCAGAAACGTTGGGATTACCTTGCAAAAGTTTTCCACCTGTCGCTTGTATTATCTGTGAAATTTTAAACGATGCCATAGCTGTCTAAATAAAATTACCTCTCTATCAAGGCAGGGAAAATTTTAATAAGTTTTCTCGAACAATCTTTCGTTCATCAAATGTAATTGTGTGATCTTTAAAAATCTGGTAATCTTCATGTCCTTTCCCAGCGATAATAACAACATCCCCCTGTTGCGCTAAGCTCAAAGCCTGCGCTATGGCTTCTGCTCGGTCTAAAACAACTTTAAAATTTTTCTTTTTAAACCCGACGAGGATTTCACGAACAATCTCTTCTGGGTCCTCCGAACGCGGGTTGTCCGTGGTCACTATCGCAAAATCCGACAGCTCTTCTACGACAGAAGCCATCAGCGGACGCTTGGTTTTATCACGATCCCCGCCGCAGCCAAAGACGACGATCACTCTTGCTTTTTGAACGCTGCGGATGCTCAAAAGAACATTGCGCAGAGCATCTTGCGTATGGGCATAATCCACAAACACAAAAAATTTCTGACCTTCGACAATCCGTTCAAGCCGTCCGGGAACCTGCTCTAAAGCCTCAATTCCTTTTTTAATATCGTTTAGGGACAACCCTTCCCCGACCCCAACAGCGCCAGAGGATAAGATATTATAAATATTGTGCAATCCAATCAATTTTGTTTGAATTTCAACATTCCCGACAGGAGTCACCATTTCAAAATAACTGCCTGTAAATCCCAATTTGATATTTTTTGCAAAAAAGTCCGCCGGACGGCTGATCGCGTATGTCCAAACGTCAGCTTTGGTCATTTCTTTAAGCCTAAGACCAAATTCATCGTCGAGATTGATAATCCCGCGACGGCTTGAGGCTAATTTTGTAAAAAGCTTAGACTTGGCCAAAAAATAATTCTCGCGGGTCTGATGATAGTCCATATGATCGCTGGTTAAATTGGTAAAAAGTGCATATGAAAAATCCAGTCCCTCGACCCGTCCTTGATCCAGCGCGTGCGAGGAAACTTCCATCGCGCAGTAATCAACGCCAGAGTTGGCCATCTTGCTGACAAGATCAAAATTTTCGACTAAGCCGGGGGTTGTATTGGCCGCCTTAAAAACGTTTTTGCCAAAGCGGTGATTGACCGTGCCAATGACCCCGCAGGTTTTGGCTAATGTCGTAAACATAGACTCTAAAAGATACGTGACGGTCGTCTTGCCATTGGTTCCTGTTATGCCTATAAGCTTCAGAGAAGATGTCGGGTCATGATAAAATTTCTTTAAAACATTAACCAAAAATTTTTGGGGGTCTTTAACTTTCAGGCACAAAACATCCTCAGGGATTACGCCAGCATCGAGCGTTTCGTTGCAAACTATAATTCTTGCGCCCGAGTCTATGGCCTGTTGAATAAACTTTGCTCCATGGGTCTTAGGGCCGGGCAAGGCGACAAAAAGACTTTCCTTTAAAACTTTACGTGAATCAGCCGCAATCGTTTTAATATCCAACTCTAAGAATTTCGGAGGAATTTTAAAGGTGTCTTTATTCTCAAGCAGCTCGTATAATTTCATAGCGTTTAGTTTATGGTTTAATAACTTGTGAATCCAAATATTTCAGGCTATCGACGACAATATCACGAAAAACCGGCGCGGCCACGGTTCCACCAAAATGGTCCGGATGCGGATCGTCAAACATCACAATGACACTTAATTGCGGATTCTCGACCGGCGCAAACCCGATAAACGAGGCAAAAAAACTGTCCTTGGAATAATGCCCGTTTTCGACTTTTTGCGCGGTACCGGTTTTCCCAGCGACGGAAATCCCGGGAATTTGCGCCTTTTTCGCTGTTCCTCGGTCAACAACCCCTTTGAGGATCATTTGCAGTCGCTGTGCGGTCTGTGGACTGATGACCCGCGATACTGCTTGAGACTCGACGGCTTCAATCAATTCATCATTATTGTCTTTCACATATTTGACGATATAGGGCTTCATGTACACGCCGTTATTCGCAATCGCTGAGATCGCCGCAACCAACTGAATAGGCGTTACCGTTACCTCTTGACCAATGGGTAAAGCGCTAATCGACGTCTTAGACCACACGGATGGCTTTTTAATCCACCCGTCAATTTCGCCTAAAAGATCAATCCCCGTCTTGTCGCCAAAATGAAACCGTTTGGCGTATTTATACCATGTCATAGGGCCCATTTTTTGAGCAATTTTTGTAACGCCGATATTGCTCGACTGTTCGATGACTTCGCTAAAAGTTAACATCCCATGCCCATGATGGTCATGAAGGACATGTCCGCCAACGCTATAACTGCCGTTTTCACAAAATATTTTGTCCGTTTCCTTAAAATAATTTTCCTCCAACGCTGCAGAGGCTGCAACAATTTTAAAAACGGATCCCGGTTCATACACAAGCGAAATCGCCCGATTCATCCTGTTCTCTGTCGGGAACTTATCCACATTTGATAAATCATATGTCGGGCGGTTAACAAGAGCCAAAATTTCACCGGTTTTCGGATTCATCACAATCACGGTTGCGGCAATGGCATTGCTTTTGGAAAAAGCTTTATCAACGGCACGCTCAGCAATATATTGAATAGTCTCATCAATGGTTAAAACGAGATTAAATCCATCCTTAGGCGGCAAGAAACTTTTTTCAATCAAAAGTTCCCGCTGTTTAGCGTCCCGTAAAATTTGCGAATACCCCGGCTCCCCGCGCAAATATTTGTCGAACATCAGTTCCAAACCTTCCAGCCCCTTGTTATCCATCCCTGCAAAACCAATCACATGCGCGGCGAGAGATTGATTGGGATAATACCGTTTACTGTCCCTTGAGAGACCTATCCCCTTGATTTTGGCATGACGAATTTTTTCGGATAACTCGAATGGGACCTTGCGCATAAGCCAAACAAAATATTTGTCATGGTTTAGTTTTTCACGCAGCGGACCGGGAGCAACATTAAGAATCGCCGCCAGCTCTTTAGCCGCATTGTCTTTTTCGGCGCTCTTCATTCGCTTGGGATTGGCGTAAATGGAATACACCGTCACATTGACCGCCAAAGGACGCAGGTGCCTGTCATAAATTGTCCCACGCACCGGTTCTTGGGGCAGCAAATAATTTTGTTGTTTTTGTGCAATCGCCGATAAATGCTCACTGCGAAAAAATTGAATCAGAAGCAATTGAAAAGAAAAATAGGCAAGACCAGAAAAAAGGAATAAAAAAACGAAGACAAATCGCAGAGAGCGTTTTTGGATATACACTTTAACGGACTCAATTGTTGACAGTGGTCGGAAAAATATACTGCTTCATTTTGAATTTACGAATTACGAATTTATTTATTTTGGGAAAGCAGTATCATGCCCCAATGCAATGATTTAGATAATTCCAGTTTTGTAATTTCTTTGCGCTTGGGGCATACGTTTATCGGGATCTTCTCCAGGGCTTTAGCGAATCCGTTTTTTCTTCGGCGCGTGCTTCTGGCGGCGCTTTAAAGAAAAAGTTTATCAGTGGATTGACTTTCGCCGGCACAACAGCCACACTGGCTTGTTCTGTCGACGACAAATATTCTTTGCTGACAAGCTCGACAACGCTGCGATTGTCCTGAAAATGATATGACGAATTTTCACTTAAAAGATTGCTGCCAAGATGGTTTGCCGATTTTAGCTGCAAAATTTTGTAAGCAACCGCACCGGTGCTTTCATTTAACTCAATGATCTGTTTTTCTTTGCGCTTGCCTTCATAGGCGAGACTAACGATTTCCATTTGCATATAAACATAAATAAGCGCAAGAGATGTCAGAATAATCATCACGCGAATTGATTTAATGAGTTTCATAGCTCCCCCTAAAATTTATTGTTTTTACGATTGGCCGTCGACCCTTTGCGACTAGCCTCGTACAAAGCTCACGATTTTTCAGCGACCCTCAAACGCGCGCTACGGCTGCGCGGATTGACTTCTTCTTCATAAGAACTGACAGACAACGGTTTTTTCAAAACAAGGTTAAGTTCGCCGGATTGGGCAAAAAAACGGAATTTATTCTTAACAATCCTGTCTTCCAGTGAGTGGAATGAAATGACACAAATGCGGCCCTGTGGTTTTAAATAAGGGACAATTTTGCCAAGGGCTATGTCGAGCGATTCTAACTCTCGGTTAACCGCGATACGCAATGCTTGAAAAGTGCGCGTCGCAGGGTGGATCTTTTGCCATTTGGTTCCAGAGGGAATCGATTTGAGGACTATATCCGATAAATCCTTCGTCGTCTCAATCGGACGAAGCGAACGTTCTTGCACCAATCGACGGGCGATGCGGTTATGCCAGCGCTCCTGCCCGTAATCTTTCAAAATTAAAGACAGCTCTTGTTGTGACAATGAATTGATCAAATCATAAGCCGACAACCAGCTGTCCTGATCCATGCGCATATCTAAAGGACCATTGGCCTTTATACTAAATCCTCTTTGTTCATTGTCAAGTTGAAAACTCGAAATCCCCAAATCCAGCACAATACCATCGACACTTTGAATTTTGAGTCCGTCTAAAATACGGTCAATATTGCGAAAATCATCTTGCACAAAAACAATCCGCTCAGCGACAGACGCGAGATTTTCTTTTGCGATATCCATCGATTGGCGGTCGCGGTCAATGGCAATGATTTTTCCCGTCGGGCCAACTTGAGAGGCCAACAGCCGCGCATGTCCCCCCATCCCCAGTGTCGCGTCCACACAAATTCCCCCCAAAGGCAGGCGCAAAAATTCGGCAATTTCTTTATGCATGACCGGAATATGTGCGAGTTTGTCTTCCATACTTTTTTGAATTTCATTCCAAGCAAATTGGACCATATTATCTTGCCTTTTCCCTTTTCTTTAAGAGCTCATACAGTTCAAATTAATTGTTAAAGGTCATCTTTTAGACAGTTGACAACTATCAAAAATTACGGTTACAGCGTGCTGATCATATTCTCGGCGATTTGTTCAAAACTTCCGCTGGAGGTTTCATAAAATGTCTGCCAGCTTTTGGTATCCCAAATCTCAATGCGATTGGAAATCCCAATGACAATCGCGTCTTTTTTGATATTCGCATAATCTTTTAAATATTGCGGAATAATAAATCGGCCCTGCTTATCAGGAGCCACCGAAATCGCACCAGAAAAAAACAAACGGTTAAAACTACGAGACTCTTGTTTGGTAAACGGCATATTCTTGAACTTTTGTTCCTGCAGTCGCCATTCCTCCTCGGTAAACATAAAAAGGCATTTGTCTAATCCGCGGGTAATAAAAAACTTTTCGATTCCGGATTCTTTGCAAATCTCCCGAAAGCGCGCCGGCAAAATCAGCCGCCCCTTGCGGTCAATGCCATGGTTATATTCGCCGTAAAACATGCTGTCCCTCGTTAAAAATATTTGTACTCCACAACAAACCACTTTGCTCCACTACATGCAACATTCTAGTAATCGCCCCCCACCTTGTCAACAGGAAATTTAAGCTATTTTCAATGAGCACAATAGGTTGTAGCGAAAATACAAAACGGGGCGAGCTATAGATTTGTGGATCCACAAAAAAACTATTGTCATTGCGAGGAGGCCTTTAGGCCGACGAAGCAATCTCGTTTTTTAAAGATTGATTTAAGTTTTCTGACGGGCAAACCATTTTCGCGCGAAAGCCTCATCTTTTTTAATTTGCGCGACAAGCTCTTGGCTCGACGGGAAATATAATTCGTTGCGGATTTTATGCAAAAACTCAACACCTATTTCTTGGCCATACACATTTTTATTAAAATCAAAAATATGGACCTCGACGTTCAAATGGTCTTCTTGATGAAACGATGGCCGCACACCGACATTGGCTAAACCGTAATAAAATTCTTTACCATAAAAAACGCGCACACAATATACGCCTTGCGGCGGCAAAATCTCGCCGGAAGGAATAATATTGGCCGTCGGATACCCTAATGTTTTGCCACGCTTATCGCCCCTAACAACATGCCCTAAAAGCGAAACAGGCCGTCCTAAAATCTCTGCAGCTTTTTTTAAATTACCGACGGCAATATAATCGCGGGCCTTTGTGCTGCTAAATTTTTTGTCGCCCAGCTTTCCGGTCTTAACACTTACAACTTCAAACCCATATTTTTGACCCGCATCTTTAAAAATAGCAATCGTCCCCGTGCGATTTTGTCCGAAACGAAAATCATCCCCGACAATAACCTCGCGCGGCGAAAACGGTTTGATAAGATATTTTGAAATAAACTGCTCCGGTAGAAGATGGGAAAATGCTTTTGTAAAACGCACCACGACGGCGATATCCACACCTAATGCAGTAATCAACTTTAAGCGAAACGGTAAGGACACTAAAAGAGGAAGATGGTTTTCGGGACGAAGAACGTGAACCGGGTGAGGGTCAAAGGTCATGACGATCGATTGGCCACCCAGAGCCTTGGCGCGTTCAACAGCTTTGCGGATTAACAGCTGATGACCCAAATGCACCCCGTCAAAAACGCCAATAGCGACGACGGGATTGGCAAATTTTTTTTTAACACTGGCAATCCCATTAAAAATTCTCATAAATTTGACAATTTACAAAAGCAAATTACCCAGTCCAATTGAGGATATGCTTTTCACTCAAATCCTGCAGATCTACGGCCTGATCAATGGTAAACGGGCCAACTTTTGTCCGCTCAATTTGGGCGATACACGCAACCGTCTTTAATTTTTCGGCGATATCCTCGGCGAGCTTGCGCACATAAGTCCCCTTGGAACACTCCAAATAAAATTTGACCTTCGGCATATTAAAATCCAAAAGCTCAAGCCTATCAATTTTGATCGTGCGCGACGGGCGGGCAACTTCAATCCCTTTTCGGGCCAACTCATAAAGACGCTGGCCGTTGATCTTAACAGCCGAAACCATCGGCGGGACCTGTTGTGTGTCGCCGACAAATTCTTTCAATGTTTCTTCAATCTGCTTTTTTGTCAAATGGGCATAGGGAAGCTCTTGAATAATTTTTCCTTGGATATCCGCGGTCGTGGTCTTTTGCCCAAAAATCATGGTCGCTTTATAAGCTTTGTCAAAAGTCTCAAACTTTTCAAAAAGTTTCGTCGACTTGCCCAAAAGGATGACCAAAACACCGGTCGCCAAAGGGTCAAGCGTCCCCGAATGCCCGACACGCTTCATCTTAAAGATCCGCCGCACGCGCGCAACCACGTCGTGCGATGTCATCCCGGAGGGCTTATTTAAAACCACAATTCCGGTCCGCTCATTATTTTTACTTTTACCAACAATCGCTGGATTCTCAATCATACTGTTTTTTCTTTTTAAGAAGTTTTTTTAAGTTGGCCAAAATATTTTCGCTGGCAAAAGCAATATTTCCCCCAATAATACAACCGCTGGCACGGCTATGTCCCCCCCCCTGATAAAGGGCAGCTAAACGCGCTACGTCCACCTTGCCTTGCGAGCGCAAATTAACACGCGTTTTATTTTTGCCGTGTTCCGTTAAAATCACAATGACCTCTACCCCTTTGATCGCCCGCAGATAAGAAAAAATCTTATCCCGCAGGTCAAATTCTTTTGAAAACTTTTTGACCAAACTTTGGCGCAACTCAACGATGATCACGTGTCCGTCAAAAAATGAATGGAACTGGCTGACGAGTTTCGTAAAATTTTGCAAATCGGCAAGCGGCACGGTTTCATAAAGCCGCTGATAGAAAGCATTGACGGGCAAATTAAATTTAAGCAAATCGCTGACGATCCTGTGCGTACGGCTGGTCGTATTTTCAAAGCGAAAAGACCCTGTGTCCGTCATAATCCCCAAATAGAGCAATGTTGCTATTTTTTTGTCGATTTTAAATTTGGCAAATTCAAACAGATCAAAAATAACTTCCGCTGTCGATGAGGCCTGAGGGACAACGTGATTAACGCTGCCAAAAAAGTCATTGGTAATATGATGGTCAATATTAATGATGGGCTTTAGGGGGTCTAAAATTTTTTTGACGGCCCCCACCCTCGAGAGGTCCCCGCAGTCGACGACAATCGCGGCATCATAGGCTATCTTTTTTTTAATGTCTACTTTTTTAACAAGGCTCTGTCCGGGTAAAAAAGTATACCGGTCAGGAACAATATCCTCTGCAAAAACAAAGACTTTTTTTCCTAAAGCTTTCAGATACAAAGCAACCGCTAACTGGGAGGCCAAAGCATCCGGGTCGGGGTTGACATGGGTAGCAATAACAAACGTCTTGTAGTGCGAAATATTCTTAAGGATCGATGAAAAACTCAAAACGACACTCCCCACTTCAATTAAGATGCATTTTCATTTGCGCTGCGGCGCTTGATCTCTTCTAAGGTCTGCTCAATCCGGTCGCTGTATTCAATGGATTTATCATACAAGAATTGGATTTCCGGCGTATAGCGCATAATAACCCGCTGTCCGACTAACCGACGGACAAAACCACGCGCATTTTCCAGCGCCTGCTCGACCCCTTCTTTATCGTTACCTAAAAAACTATAAAACACCTTCGCATGCTGCAAATCTTTGCTGACCTCAACACCCGTTATTGTCACAAATTTAAGCCGCGGATCACGCATCTCTTCTAAAAGCATGGTGCTGATTTCGCGCTTGATCATTTCATTGATTCTTTTGATACGGTCCATTGTTAAACTCCTTTAAACAGAAAAGACAAAATGTTTAGCCAAAGCAATCTCGTCGTGATGATTTTTAATTTTTCCGTCGATCTTATGCAACAGCAAAGTATGCAACAGCGCCCCCATTTTGCGTCCGGGCGGCAAACCTAAATCCTGCAAATCTTTGCCCGTGATCTCTAAGCTCACTAAACGCCATTTTTGCAAAAATTGTTCAAGGTTGAAAGCCACCATATTAACCGAAGTCCCCGCGAGAATAAAGTAAATTATTTCAAGATCCACAGGATCAAGAATTTCATAAATTTGACTGGGCATAAGCGCAGCAACTTTTAATTTACCGATAATATCCGGTACTTGACTTAATTCGGATAAACGCATTTGCTCTTCTTTGGTCAGATGAAAAGTCTTTGCAAAATGTTTAATCTCGTCGGGATTTACCCGCGCAAAAAAGCCCAACAAAAAAACTTTCGACCAATCCTTGGATGCATAAAACTTTTCTTTTTTTAATTTCAAGACGCGTTTTTCAACGTGCCCCAAAAATTTCCAATCAGGCCGAAACCTAGGCGCGATAAAGTCTAACCCACCCAAAGCCGCAAGATTTCGCAAGCATTCAACCGGCTTTTCTTCCGAGAATATCTTTCTAAATTCCGCAAAATATCTGGGCATTTTAACTGTCGCTGGCATTTTTTTATCAACTGCCTGTTTGAAATACTGCAGAGTTTTGGTTTCCAGACGAAAACCCAACCGAGCGGCAAAACGCACAGCGCGCAATATCCTCGTAGGGTCATCGACAAAACTTTTTTCGTGCAAAACCCTGACCCTTTTGTTTTGCAAGTCGTCATACCCGCCGTAAAAATCCTGCAATTGCCCAAAAGAATCCGGATTTAAAGCAACCGCCAAAGCATTGATCGTAAAGTCCCGGCGAAAGAGGTCTTCTTTAATAGTCCCTTTTTTGACAACCGGCAAAGCCCCCGGGTGAGGATAATGTTCACTGCGGGCACTGACAAGGTCCATTGTCATCCGGTTGTGAAAATGAATCGTTGCTGTCCCAAACTGCGGATAAGCAACAATCCGCGACTTGGCCTTATCCACTAACGATTGGCCCAGTGCAATCGCATCGCCCTCGACAACGATGTCCCAATCACAGCTGGGGCGCTTTAAGAGCACATCCCGCACAACCCCTCCGACGAGATACGCGGCAAAACCTAAACGATGGGCCGTGACGCCGACCATTTTTAAATCGGCTAAAATTTTGGAATCTAAAACACGAAGGTCAATTTTCATATACACCTTAATTTTACCCCCGAGGGTGAAATTGTTTATGCACGGTCTTTAGCCGCTCCCGGTCGACATGCGTGTAAATTTGTGTCGTCGAAATGTCGGCATGCCCCAACATTTCCTGCACGCTGCGCAGATCAGCGCCATGCTGCAGAAGATGTGTTGCAAACGTATGTCGCAGCGTATGGGGCTTGATCGTTTTTTGGATATTGGCTTTCTTGGCATACGCTTTAATAATCTGCCAGATACACTGGCGCGTCAACTTTTTACCCAAACGGCTCACAAAAAGGTCCGACGACAAACGGGACTTTAAAAGTTTCAACCGTGCAAAATCACAATATTTTTTAACCGCCTCCCGAGACCGCACCCCGATGGGAATGACACGTTCTTTGCGGCCTTTGCCCAAACAGCGTACATAGCCGACTTGTAAATTAACATTCTCGACTTTTAGTTCGCTTAGTTCTGAAACACGCATGCCGCTGGCATAAAACAATTCTAAAATCGCATAGTCACGCAGCTGTTGCGGCTTTTTGCCCATGGCCGCCTTGAGCATCGCTTCTATTTCAGCTTGCGATAAGACGTCCGGAACACGCTTCCAAAGTTTTGGCGTTTCGACGAGGTTTGTCGGATCGACAGCCGCCAAGTGTTCGCGCACCAAAAAACGGTGAAACATTTTTATCGCCGCTAGACTGCGGCATATCGAACTCGTCGACAAACCGCCCTGCTTTTGGCGGAAGATAAACTCGCTAACATGCTCGCGCTTAACTTGCGCAGCATCGCTTATATGTTTTTCGGACAAAGACAGAGAATATTTTTCAAGGTCTCGACGATAAGCCAAAAGGGTATTTAAAGCTAACCCACGCTCAACAGAGAGATAATTGATAAAATTTTCAATAAAATCTTTCATGATTTTCAAAAATCACACTTAAAGCACAGACGACAAATTGTCCTTTATTTTTTCGGGCGAAAAGCGGTTGCGCACATTTCGGGAAAGCGCATGGATTTGAGAAACAATAGCGTTTTTATTGCGAAAGGCTGCCTCTTTTTTAAATTCTAAAATCAGCTGATCGACTTGATCCAAATACGAATCCATTTCACGGCCTGTTTCTTTTTTAAGCAGTGAGCGCATTTGCGCAAGCTGTTCTTTGATTTGGCCTAAGGTATAAAGCACTTTTTTTTCATTAGGATTATCTTCTAGAATCGATGACAAATCGCTAACCCAAACTTTCCACAATGAGTAATGTTCCTCATAGTTTTGGGCGGCAGATTTTATTTTATCTGGATAATCAATCGGGTCTAAAATTGGCGCGTTAGGATTTTCTACAACTTCTCCTTTTTTTCTTCGCGTAAACTTTTTGCGCAATGTTTCACAACCGCTGGTTGTCCCGACGGTAAAAATAAGTACAAGCGCAACGACCCAACGAAAATTATGCAAATACGTTTTATTCATTTAAAAGCTCCCTGAATTGTTGAAGGTCTAAAATTTTGACACCTAAATTAACCGCTTTTTGATATTTGGACCCCGGGTTGTCCCCTGCGACAAGATAATCTGTGTTTGCGCTGACGGAATCGACAACCTTTGCGCCTAAATCTTTGACCATTTCCGCGGCCTTAAGCCGCGATA
>JAYRHV010000124.1:0-2071 GCA_041907165.1 Candidatus Omnitrophota bacterium
CAAGACGCTTTACCGAGAGCTTCATGAAAAGACCGGTATTTGGATCATGATGGGGGATTTGATCGGGGCTTATACCGTCGGATCGGGTGCTACGTGGGAAAATGGGACGGATTACCGCGATCCTGTCCAGAGAGAGGCGATTTTAAAAAGCGTTAAAACAATGATCAAAGATTTTAAGGACGAGCCTTATATTTTGCTCTGGGCCCTGGGCAATGAAAATGATTATACTCAATTTACCCATAACAATAGTAAAGAATACCCTGAAATTTATGCCCGTTTCGTCAATGATGTTGCAAAACTGATCCACAAACTTGATCCTAATCATCCGGTGTGCCTTGTCAATGGCGACAAAAATTTTCTGCGAAAATATGCGAACTTGATTGCTGACATCGACATCATGGGATTCAATAGCTACAGTACTCCGACGTTTGGGGACTTATGGGATATCAGCCAGCGTGCCTACAACAAGCCTGTTATTTTGACCGAATATGGCACAGGCTATCCGCCTGTGGAAATAAAAGATTCCCAGCCAGTTCTCAACGAAGAAAAACAGGCGCAAATGCACAAAAGCAGCTGGATGGATATGATCAGACATTCCTACGGTCAAAAAGCTCCGGGCAACTGTTTAGGCGGATTTATTTACACATGGATGGACAACTGGTGGGAAGATGGGAACCCCAAAATACATGATTTGGCGCCCAACGGGTGGCATCATGAATGGAACGGTTTAGTCAGTCAAGGCAATGGTCAGCACAGTCCTCTGATGCGGCAACTGCGCAAAGTATATTTTACCTACCAAGATTTGTGGACGGCCCATCGGTCTGAAAAATAAAAAACTTAAGCACAAACTAGTCCACTGTCAAAATAATTTTTAGAGCTCTAATTTCAGAAAAAGTGCACTTTTGTATTGAGCCAAGCATCTAAAGATTTAGAAATTCCTTATGCTTGTCTCAACATCGTGTAAGGTATACGATACTGTGCACAACTATTAATCATTAAGATTACACAGTACAAGCTGCGAGGCAGGTTTAAAAATACTGCTGTAGGTCGTGACAAATTCTTCCAAACGGGCTTTAAGACCATTGAGGTCTTCTAAAGCTCTCTGACGGTATTCTTGCGTTTCGAGGGTCATTTGCGGAAAAAGTTTTTGATAGTATTCAATACCTTCTAGTAAATTCTTTCGAAATTCATTTAAATAAGCAATTTGTTTTGGTGTAGGAGTGGGCAGTATTTTTTTGATTTCCCGGACTAAAAAATCGATATTGATTTTCAATTCTTTGTTAAACATATTCGGACGATAGCCGGGATTCAGAAGATTGATACGGCCGTAAATATGATCGACCATTTCTTTTAAGGTGACAATTTTTGAAAAATACGCTAAGTTCGGCCCCGGACAGACAGCGCTAAAGCGGGTGCCATTCTTGACGATATTATTTTTGATCAACGCCCCTTCGCCAAGGTCATTACAGATGCATGCTTTTTGGACGATGGTATCAAATTGTTTTTTATACTCGGCAAAAGCAAGTTGCAATTTTGAAAGCTGTTCGAGCTTTAATTTTTGATAAAGACGTGATGCCGTACAAATGGCCTCTTTGGTAAATTCGACGTTGGTCACCAAATGCCCCCGCGGACAGCCGCTGCCGGGTTTGCCGGCTTGGATTTTGCGCTGCTTTTCATCGTCGCTTAGGTTATGGCGAAGATTATTAAACGGCACACCTAATGGCGAAACGTCACTTGTATAAAGGTCGTCTTCGGTGGCAGCCGCCAATTTCTTTAAAGTCGGTTCATCGACGTTGGTTGCCTCTGGACAAAGCAAAAATGGCGTTCCCCAGCCGGTGCTGTCTACGTGATAATATTCCCGTAAAAATTTGTCCTCGTTGACCGTGCCGATACCCCCTTGGGCTGTCACCAAAACTTCGGGAATCACCGTCGGAATCACACGGTTTTTGATGCGCAGAGCTTGCGCATAAACCGTATGCAAAGTCGAAACCAACTCTTCGCGTTTGGTTTTAAATTCTTCTAAGATCGGCCCCATGAGCATCCCAGCCGCCGGAAAAACATGTCCGCCGCA
>JAYRHV010000125.1:0-1508 GCA_041907165.1 Candidatus Omnitrophota bacterium
ACAAAGAATCCGCGGACAGTCCGGACTAAACAGCTTCCCTCTGTGGCTTGCACGGCTTGGTTGTAATCTGCCAAATTACGGATAACCTGTTTATTAATCGCGATAATGACATCATTCTTTTGTAAGCCGCTTAATTGTGCCGGACTTGCCGTATCGATATCTTTGATGATGACCCCGTTAGTATTGGCCAAATGCAATTCTTCAGCAAGCACGTTTGTCAGATCTGCGACGGTTAAACCACGCCAAGATTTAGCGGCTTGACTTTTGCTCGACCTTTGAACAGCTTGAGGCGTTTGAGCCGTTAAAGCTTGATTCTTACCGACCGTGACAGGGATCTCTAAATTCTTTTGGTCACGCAAAATTTCTAAAACAACAGGTTTGCCAATCGTGGCATTGCTGATCTGTTTGACAAGGGCTGATGAATTGCGAACTTTGATTTTATTGACTGAAAGGACAATGTCTCCTTCTTTAAGACCAGCATTTTCAGCAGGCGCGCCGGGCAAGATTTTTGTCACGAGCACCCCTTCATCGGTTGGCAATGCAAAATATTGCGCTAAACGCTCGTCAATATCTTGTATCCCGATACCAATCCAACCATATTCTATCTTTTTGCCTTGCGTTAACTCATCGACGATCGCTTTTGCGTAATTAATCGGAATAGCAAAGCCGACCCCCTGATAGCCGCCGGAAGTCGAAAAGATAGCGACATTAATGCCGATAACTTCTCCGTTTAAATTAACCAGCGGCCCGCCCGAATTGCCCGGGTTGATTGCGGCATCGGTTTGGATTAAGTCTGAATAGTCTGAATCCCGACGGGACGTTTGCGGCAGACTCCGGTGCAAAGCGCTGATAACGCCGGATGTCACGGTCGGCTGAGGGTCGTCTAAAATATTGCCAAACGGATTGCCGATAGCCACAACCCACTGGCCTATTTTAATATTCTCGCAGTCACCTAAGGTTGCCACCGGAAGATTCGCGGCAGTAATTTTGACAACGGCCAAGTCTGAGCGGACATCCACGCCAGTCAGCTGCCCGTCAAATTTGCGGCCATCGGGCAGAGTTACGGTAATTTTGTCAGCGCCATCCACAACATGGTCATTGGTCAAAATATACCCTCGGGAATCGATGATGACCCCTGAACCTAACCCAAGCGCTTTTTGTTCATAATCCGGCTGTGCGCCAAAAAAATCTTCGAAAAATTGGCTCATAGCGTCGTCATCGTAAGGATTGCCAAAATAGTTTCTCTGTGTTTTGTAATGTTTGATCTTTTCTGTTTTGATCGCCACAACAGCCGGCCCGGTTTTTTGGGCGACATCGCTGACGGCAGTGATCAAATTTGGTTCCCCCGCTGAAAGGTTTTGAACCCAAAGGCTTAAAAAAATGAAAAGTAAAATTTGCAGCTTTTTCATGTCTTTTTACCGTTTTATGAGAAGTTTTTCGACAATCGCTTTTTCTATTTTGTTGGCGATTTTAGGGTTCTCTTCAAGAAACTTGCGCGCGCTGTCGCG
>JAYRHV010000126.1:0-4796 GCA_041907165.1 Candidatus Omnitrophota bacterium
AAATGGGTTTCCGGTTCGTGGCTCTCGCCAATACCGCCCTTTTCATAAGCGCCGGCGACATTAAAATATCGAAAAATGACAAATGAAAAATCTTTATGCGCAGATGCTGTGTCGCGCAAAATTTGTTCACAGATTAATTTTGTCTGGCCATAAGGGTTATTCGGACAAAGGGCAGCGTTTTCGGGAATGGGAACTTTTTTAGGGTCTGCATACACTGCAGCCGTTGAAGAAAATATAATTTTGTTGACTTTCGCCGCCTGCATTTCTTTGACCAAATTGATAAAAGACAAAACATTATTTTCGTAATACTTAAGCGGGTTACTGACAGATTCCGGGACGATTATCGAAGAGGCAAAATGCATCACACAGTCAATTTGATATTTCTTAAATACCTTCTGAATATCGAAACTATTACGCAGATCTCCCTTAAAAAAGGGAACGTCCCGAGGGACAAAACGACGGAAACCGCTGCTTAAATTATCAAAAACAACAGGCACAATCCCATGGCTCAAAAGGTTGCGCACCATGTGCGAACCGATATACCCGGCACCGCCAATTAATAAAACATGCGTTTTGGGACGAATCATTTTAATCATACAGACAGCAGCTTTAAGAAAAATTAAACTGGCAGGATAAAAATCTTACGGCAAATTCGCTCAAATGCTTTCGCGAGGGCTTTGCAAATTTTCTTTCAACTCTGCAAGCAAATGCTCACGGCGCTGTGGGCTGGCCACGACAAAGTTGAATTTTTCACGCACCGTGCGTGCATTGTTTGCACTAAACTTGCTAAAAAAAAGCGCCGACGTCAGATGACGATTAAGAAGGGGGATGTCCTGCTCACCTTCCGAGATCTGTTCTTCAATATTCTTGGTCAATCGATCCTGCTGAATCATGTTTTTCATGGGGTTTCTCCACAACAAATGTATTTATTAAAATGTATAAAAAGAGCAGTTGTAAATCGGAAATTTGAAAATAGGCGCAGAACAAACTTTTCCACTTAAGTTGTTATTAACTTACCATAACTCTTTTGATTTGTATAGCTAACAAAATAAATTTTTTCTATCATTCTTTTCGATTTGATTTGAAAAAATACATTTTTAAAGTCAATGCTTAGATTTTTAAAAATATGTTATACTCATTTTAATATTAAATTTCAATAATCCACAGAAGAGGCCCTCTTATGTTCCGTTATCTTGTGACATTACTTCGAATTTATTGGCTTCGAATTGCCCTCACCGCCGTGGCCCTTTTCATCATCGCTTGTCTTTTTGCTTGTCTCTATTTTGGTTTTACCAATTTCGTTTCCTTAGAAAGTTTTTCACGCAAATCCATGGTCGCGATGCTGGGGATGTATATTTTTGTCGGAATCCTACAAGCTTTTGTTTTCGTCGCATTTCTCCAAATGGCCCAATACTTCATGATGAACGGCAGTTTTTTTGATCGTTTAGGGCGGGAACAAGCTTCACAGGCAAAAGTCAATATCAAGTGGTCAGACGTTATCGGCATGGAAAATGCCAAAAAAGAAGCGTGGGAGCTTGTCACGCTCTTAAAGGACCGCGCACTTTTAAAAGTTATCGGGGGAAAAATTGTCAAAGGAACTCTGATGATAGGGCCCCCGGGTTGTGGAAAAACATACCTGGCCAAGGCTATTGCCACCGAATGCGGCCTTCCGTTTCTTTCGGTTGTCGGCAGTGAATTCGTCGGAATTTTTGTGGGCCAAGGGGCTGCACAAATGAAATCCCTATTTCGTCAAGCCCGCGCCGTTGCAAGCCTCAAAGGCGGCTGTATTATTTTTATCGATGAAATCGATTCTTTTGCGCGGCCGCGTATGGCGGACACCGGGTTTGGCGGTGGAATTTCACACAATGCAACAATCAATCAATTTTTAACTGAAATGGACGGCTTAAGGAAAGCCGAAAATAATATTGTCGTCATCGCAGCAACAAATATGGGCGAACATCTCTTGGATCCAGCTATTACCCGCGCAGGCCGTTTTGACCGAAAAATCTACATCCATCGTCCCAACCTTAAAGAACGAAAAGAAATTTTTGACTTCTATCTTAAAAGGGTCAAAACTTCACCTGAAGTCAGAATCGATATCTTAGCTCGCAAAACACTCTGGTGCACTCCATCGGATATTGACGCCTTAGTCAGGGAAGCAGGAATCATCGCTTTGCGTGAAAAACGCGATCAACTGACCATGAAAGACTTGACCGAAGCTTATGACCGCGTCACTTACGGGATGAAATCAAATATCAACATGACAGCTGAAGACAAAAAATGGACAGCCTATCACGAAGCCGGACATGCCATCTTAGCTTACCTGATTCATCCCAAAGATGATGTCGTCAAAGCCACAATCGTTCCGCGAAAAGGATTTTTAGGCTTTGTGTCACATTTACCGAGAGAAGAACATTTTTCACATAACCGAGAATATTTCTTGGCAAACATCAAGATTTGCATTGCCAGCTATGTCGCAGAAATGATGACTTTTAACTCGACGACCAGCGGTGTCGGCGGAGGCCACGGCAGCGACTTTAATACCGCCCTTAACATTGCACGCGATATGGTTTGGAGTTACGGGATGGGAAAAAGCGGATATATCGGTGACTACGACACTACGCGCGAAATGTCCCTAACCTTTCACGGAAACGACATGACCTCTGACCCAATTAAAATCGTCCTTGAGAATGATGTCCAAGAAATCTTACAAACTTGCCTAAAAGAAGTGCGCGAAATCCTCAGTAAACATAAAGATCTCTTTATTTATTTTGCAGAAGAACTCCTTAAGAAAGAAGAACTCGAATACGACGAGATCGAAGCGATTTTCAATAAATTTGGAGTCACTCCTTTTTCTCGTCCAGCTGACTTAAACTCATGATCCGCCAAAGAATCCTCATCATATTCTGTTTTCTTTTATTACTATTTTCTTTCTCGTGCTCAAAATCTTCCGTTGCCCCAAAGTCAATCACAACGCTTTCGCAAGCCCAACGATACTTTCTTAAAATTTGCCGCGAAGAGCTCAAATACCCTGCCTTTGTCCTTCCCAACGGAAAAACGATGTGGATCTATGTACCGCTTAAAGAAGGGATCATCGATTTTCGAGCTTCGCCTAAAAATCAGCCACCGCAAGCTAAAACCGACAAAAGCTGGTCGATAAATTTTCTGGAAACTAAATTCGAAAACAAAACTATCGCAATCCGCTACGATATCTCCCTGAACAAAAAATATGATCACGAAATCACCTACCAAAACAAATACACCAATGAATACAATAAAAAACAGCTCGAAATTTTGACTGCTCTGACTAGGTCCTATTTTGACGTCGGACAAAAAAATGTTGAAACCTCACTTTCTATTGGAAAGCAAAACAGCGCTAAAACCAGCAGCGATCTAGCTGAAAAAATGATAGCCAACCCTATTTCTTTAACTGACCATGAAACCCCACCGGAATTTTTCGTCATGATCTTTGCGGACACCCAGCGTGGTGTGGCCATCAAAGCGACCAACTATTTTGAAGACATGCGCATGGCGCTCTCTAATCCGCCGGCGATTTCAAATGAAGAGTATATGAAACGCTATGTTTCTGAAATTTACGGCGATGAGGATTTAATCGGCGACAAAACCGGCAGCCGGTTAAAAACAGAAGAAATTACACTCGGGGATTTTTTGGCCAAACAGATTGAAAACCGCATCAAATTCCAATTTACCCAAAGCGGATTTCCGCCGACGGGCGAAGTGCAGGATGAGATCTGGAACATTATCCGTGAAACTTGCCGGCTTTACAATTTTAAAGATTTTGAAAAAATCAAATTGACCGATTTGCAAACAGAAAAAGAATCGACTTTCGACAAAAGCCAATTATAAAACAATCGAGATTGCTTGCTCACCCCTGCGGGGTTTTTCGCAATGACGTCATTACGAGACGAACACAAGCGAGTCGAAGCAATCCCCCTTAGAACTCGACCGCCACTTTCATACCAACCATTGTCGTCGAGTTCTTGGGTTCTTGAAACGTATGCCCCCCATAGACGCTATTGTGATAAACTTTCTGGACATCTGAACTGCCGATACTCCAATAATCCACATACGGCTCAAAAATAAAATTCTTATCTTCCATCGCTTTATGGATCTTCAAAGACGCCTTAAGGCCATAGCCTTTCTTTAAATCATTGGACAGATCTGAAAACAACGGGTCAAGGTCACTTAAAAACGTCTCCTGCCATCCATGCCAAAACAGATCATACTCCGCACTTACTCCAGCAGACCAGCCATTTGATAAAGGGGTATTGGTTTCAAACCCGACAGGACTATAGATATAATGAGAATGGCGTCGATAACCGGCATTATTCTTCGAGAGATCATCTGACAAGTAGCGGTATCCTAGCCCCGCAAATGGCGTTAAAGTCGTATCAGAAAAAATCGAAAAATCATACCCCCCAACGCCACGAACCTCACCGATAAAATTTCTGGCATTTTTAATTTCATAATGATTGCCGTCATAAAGCTGGCCATCAAATTTGGTTGGACCAAAAATGATTCGTCCGCCTATCTTAAACATCCCTTGAGCAAAACGCTCGGCAAGAATTTTTCCACGATACGTATACGAACCGTTGACCCCGCTTAAAAAACCACTCTCTTTAATCGCATTATCTTTATGATGATAATACTCGGTTTCAAGGCCTAAGGTCATCATATTTGTTTTGCCTTCTAGGGCAGTAGACACGCTTGGAAATAATAGAAAAGCAAAAAACAAAAAATACATCACGCGCATAAAAGAATTGCTGAGCATAAAT
>JAYRHV010000127.1:0-3200 GCA_041907165.1 Candidatus Omnitrophota bacterium
GGCATTTTGTTCCGGCACAGGACGGAAAGGACTTTTGAGGATAAACTTGTCCATGAGGCAAGTGCCGGTTATTGTACCGGCGGCAAAACTTCCGTCAGCCGCTCAAAAAAACGCCTAACAGCGCTGTCATTATTGTAAGTCGAAAAATTATTAAGCGCGGTTGACGTGGTCGTCAAGTATCTGACCTCAACTTCCGAGACATCCTTTTTGGAGCGCAAATAAATATTCATCCGCGCGTAACGGGTTCCGATGAGCATCGGCGTCGGGCGCACGGCTGTGACTAAAAGCAGCTGGTTCTCGTCTAAATCATTAAAACGGGTATGCTCATAAACACCCGGGTCTGTTGATTCTTCAAGCGTCCAGCCTAGTTCAGCGAGAATCGTTTTGACCGACGACAAACTTTTTTCGTAATTGGCATAATATCGTTTGATATAAGGTTTCTTCGGCTGAAGATAACTTGGAATGTCGGTTGTGGCACACCCGGTAAGAAAAAGTAAAGCAATAATAAAAGACAATTTTGTCATATTCCTCCAAATATCATGTCATTGCGGGCTTTAGCGAGTCCCCGTGGGACGAGCGAAGCGAAGCAATCTCTTATAAGAGAGATTGCCGCGTCGCCTTCGGCTCCTCGCAATGACATCGAGATGCTTTGCACAAAAACGTTTAACATCAACAGATTTTCCCGTGCTTATACGGACGGTTTTTATTTTTATTCGATTTTTTCTCAATTTCCTCTTCGATATCAATCTTCATGCCGCCGCAAAGATCAAGCAAACGGATAAAACTATCAGCGATCTCTTCCTTAAAGTTTGCGTGGTCTTGGATACGGTGGGCCTCCATCGCTTCAGCTAATTCGGTAACGATGAGCATCAAAGCTTCCCCGACGTTGCGTTCTTTTTCCCAAAAACCTTTTTCGACAGCGATTGAATGACACAAGGCACAAAGTTCGTTTAATGATTTTCCCTTAATCTCTAAAGTCTGCAAGTGCTCCTCCATGATTTTGACCATACTGTAAGCAACGGTTGCGGCCGTTGCCGACTGCGTTAATTAATATATTCTAATACCTATTGATAAAATTTTCCATATCTTTCGCAAGCTCTGCGCGGACTATGATTTTTTTGCCCGTCAAAGGATGCTTAAAACTTACCTCTGAGGCATGCAGGGCAACGCGTTTAAACTTGATCGGAAAATCTTTGCCAAAGGCATAAAGCCGCTCACCTAAAATCGGATGGCCTATCTGCCCTAAATGGATACGGATTTGGTTAGTCCTGCCCGTCAAAGGATAAACCTCGACAACCGAAAACAAATGTTTAACCGCCAAAACCTTATAACGCGTAAGCGCTAATTTTCCGGGACTCTTTTCCCGTTGACGGTTATGTTTTTTTTCATGAAAATCCTGAATGACACTTTTAATTTCACCGGCTGGATTTTTTATTTTGCCGCGCACAAAAGCAATATATTTTTTTTCAACGCACCCTTTGCGAAATTCATCCATCATTTTTTCTTGATTGGCTTTGCCGCGCGCAAAAATAATGACACCTGACGTTTCGCGGTCAAGCCGGTGGCAGGGGTACAATCGCCCGTTTTCTGTCAATGGACATTGTTCATTGACAATATGCTCTAATGTCATCGCCAAACCCTTGGGGTCCGGTACGACCAACAAGCCGCAAGGCTTGTCAAAAACAACAAAGTCTTTGTCTTCATACAAAATGGGTATCAGGGAAGGCATAGGGAAAGCAAATGTTAGGCTTTTGCTTCGTCGATATTTTCGTCTTCAAATTGCGACTCAACGAGCTGTGTCAAATAGTTGAGTTTGCGAAAAACAATGACTGGAAAAATGACTACGACCCAAATTTGGATCGCGAACATAAAAAACATTTGTACGGGCGTAATTTGGCTGAGCATCGACTCCATAAATCAATTAACTCCTGACTGTACTTTTTGTTCACCATCGAGCATATGCGCAACATACTCGGTAAGTATCGTCACATCACGCGGCTGGATATCATTAAAAAACACGGCAACATTATACGCGCCGTTGACCGGATCGCTCTCGGTGCGAACAATGACGGCACCGCAAGAAATCTTTTTTGTCACTATCTTGTCATTGCGCTTTATGGGCAAAAGAAACTGGACCTTAAGCTTGGTCATCGGCTCAATATACTGATTGACTCGACAATAAGCCCCTGACCTGCTCAAATTTTTTGTTTCGGTTACAAGGTCAAAATCATCACCTGAAATTTTTACAGGAACACTCCCAAAAAAACGCGGGTCCTTACGGCGTTCGACAGAAGACTTGTGACTCATGGTTTATCCTCTCGGCCAAGAAATTAATCAATTACGCTTCCGCAGGCGCAGCTTCTGTGGCTTGCTTGCTAGGTCTGACTTTACGCCAGCAGCTGTAATTGCAGTAATATTTTCCGTCACGAAAATAACGGCGTGACTTTTTTACGGGTTTTTTGCATCCGGAACAATTCTTAACGATCTCCGGTGCGGCTTCTTTTTTTTCATCTGCCATAACTTAACAATGCTCCTTTCAAAATCTTTAAATGTTACGCTTTATACAATTCCAAAAAATTTTTAACGATAAAACGCGGAAAAACATTGTCTCGGTTTTCCAAAAATTCACACCCCACCTGATAAATCTCGGCGTGGGGAACTTTTTGCACCCAAACAACCCGCGCATCCAAAGTCGCTTCCTGATCAATCTTAAGTTGAAGGTTGACGACTACTTGCGCATCGCAAGGGAGAAAATCCTCGGTGCGAAATCGCACCCCCCCTTGACTTAAATCATATCCAACAGAACCATTAAAAACCGGATTTTCGGGAAAACGATAGGCCACAGCTTCACGAAACTCTGCACGGGGAAATTTTCGATTGTCTGCAAGACTCATTCGATTTCTCCTATCGAGGGGTGATTATACCATAAACTGGGAATATACAACAATAAAGTTTCCCATAATCCCACAGATTTATTTTGAGCTTTAAGGAATAGGTTTAATTTTTGTTACGAGGACGATTTCTTCATTATAGTCACGGTTAGTGTCTGGCAGAGCGTACTCAAAAGCCAATAAGTAGGTGTCTGCCGTCAATGGCATAGGGACAACACCTGTTGGCGTGTTAATCCAAATAGTTTTTCCTGCTAATCCTGATAATTGAAAACTCAACATCGGATCAATGCCTCCGGTAGAGACATCTAA
>JAYRHV010000128.1:0-3753 GCA_041907165.1 Candidatus Omnitrophota bacterium
CTAAAACACGCGCCACGGTCTAATTTATAGAAGAATTTGCTCAGCACATTTTGACCGGCATAAACTACTGGATCACTGACGACAATATAGCGGCGGCTGACACGCGCAAGTTGCATCAAAACTGTTTTTAACTGTCCATCGTTTAAATGATGTGACGTGTCAATCAAAAGAGTAAGGTCAAATGTTTTATCGGCAAAGGGGATATCTCTGGCATCCCCGACGAAAAAACTATGGACCGGATAACGATTGGCCGCATAAGCAATGCGGGGAAAACTATTGTCGATACCGACGTAATTTTTTTTGCATATCGCAGAGCATTCGCCCAACCCGCAGCCGACATCCAGCACGTTAAAATATTTCAGAGAACGCAAACCCGCCTTTAATCCCGCGACCCTGCCGCCATCTAAAATCGCGCGCTGGACTTTGGAAACCAAAGGATTTTCCAAAATTCCGCCAAAACGCATTTTACGGTCTGCACTTGATTGCGTCACAGTAGGGTTACTCCAATATTTGGGTTATCACATACAGCGGCCGGCCCTTGACATCATCGCCAATACGGGCAAGATATTCTCCTATAATCCCTATCGCCACAAGCTCAATGCCGCCGATAAAAAGGACTGCGACCATCAACGATGACCAGCCTGTAATCGCATACTGGGTAAAAATTTTGACATACAAAATCGCGAGTATCCCCAAAAACGATAACAACGAAATTAATACGCCGATAATCGAAATAATTCGCAATGGCAAAAACGAAAACGAAGTCGCCGCATCCAGCGAGAATTTGAGCATTTTCCAAAAACTATACTTGGTCACCCCCTTAAAACGCGGCTGGCGCACATATTCAACCCCGATACGTTTAAAACCGACCCACGCTAAAAGCCCGCGCATAAACCGATGACGTTCATCCATCCGGTTTAAAACATCGACGACTTTACGGTCAAGCAGATAAAAATCACCCACATCTTTAGGAATATCTATATTTGTCGAAGCCCGCAAAAGCCGATAAAAAACAAAAGCACTAGCTTTCTTAAACCACGTCTCGCCTTTGCGCTCTTTGCGCACCCCATAGACAATTTCATAACCTTCACGCCATTTTTCAATAAATTTTAAAATTATCTGCGGGGAATCCTGCAAATCACAATCCATGACCACAACAGCCGCCCCGCGCGATAACCGCATCCCGGCGGTGATGGCCAGCTGATGGCCAAAATTACGAGCCAACCGGACAATACGAATACGCGGATTTTTTGCCCGCAGAGCCGTCATTTCTAAAAATGAATTGTCGCTGCTGCCGTCGTCGACAAGGACAATTTCATAATCAGCCTTCGCTAAGCCTATCGTTGCAGCAAGCGTCTGACAAAACTCGCCTATCAAGGCCTCTTCATTGTAAACTGGCGCAACAATTGTCAACTCGCAGTGATCTTTTTGCATTTCTTTACCTTTTTTTTATTTAGAAGATATGCCATGCGTCACTCGCCAAAGCGTTTCAATGGCGAAGCCACCCATAAAAAAGGAAACTTTTTTGTTCCCCACGGCGAGCTCTTCTAGTATTGAATCATGCGGCCCTACCGGGAAAGAAAAATCCGATGAAAGAGGCGCAATTTTAACGCCGATAAAAACCGTCCTGCGTAAATTCAAATTTTTTAGACCCGGATAATTGGCGATATTCCCATATTGCAGACTAAAACCATAAATCATGACTTTAAGTTTTTTTTCGACATACCCTAACTGGGGAATCGCTAAAGCCTGCGCGAGAGTAAAAGGCGCGACAATAAGGGCATCGCTGTAACGCTCTTCTGCGGCTTTGACCAGCCGACGGTTGACCTCTAAGTCATTGCGATATTCTAAACTGCGCTCCAAAAGGACATGATCATTGTCCGATGTCGTGCCATAAAAACCCCCGTACGACAATAAACAAGCTGCAACTAAAACGCACATTACGATAATCCGGTTAAAGGTTTTCCATTGTAAAACTAAAGTCACAGCATAAACAACAAAGAAAACTAAAAAAGGATACAAGGCCACACGGTAACGCGGGGAAACCGCATAAAAGTTTAAAAACAACAAAAACCAACCCGACGTAAAAAGAAACATGATCCCCGACGGCAAAATGTCAATTTTTTGTTTACAAACTATACGCCTGAGAAGTTCAAAAACAAAAACCGCGCAGGCGGCCAAAAAAAGATAAAAAATAAATTCATTTTTTAAAGACGGCCAACCGGCATCCCAACGGACCATCCCCTGCTGAACATGAGCATCATGAAACAAAAACTTGGCCCCAACAATAAAAGCGCCTACAAGCGCAGAGACCACAGCTAAAAATAATAGCCGCAGTTTTTCTTTCGTGCCACGCGTCTTAAAAATAACAATGCTCAATACGATTGCAACACTGCCGCAGGCGATGATCCCAATTCCTTTAACCGCCGCGGCTAAAACGGCATAAACTACAGCCGTGCCCCAACGCTTTTGAACAAGTGCGTATGCACATAGAACCATAAAAAAAGCGACGGGCATCTCCATGTTGATCGCTTCAGACTGGCTTTGGAATAAAGGCAAAGCCAAAAGGACCAATGAAATCAAAAACGCTAAAACGGGCTCAAAAACTTTTCGGCTGTATTCGCGAAATATCGCGATAATCCCGGCTGTCAGCGCAAAGGTTAAAATATGATGAAAAGCGAGAAAAACTTTTGTCCATGGAATCAGCTTAAGCGTCAAGGCCAAAAATCCCGGATAGATGCTAAAAAAATAAACTCGCGGGCCTCCGACAGTGTACGTCGAGGCATGAAAAAGGCCGGGATAATCAAAGTTATGTTCAAAAAGCCACCAGCCTTCGGCAAACGGGCCGCCGATGGCATCCCCGTACGGCGGGAAAAAAAGGACATCGAATTTGGTCATTAAAAGAAAAATAAGAATAATAACCGCAAAAACTTTTAACGAAACATCCCTAAAATATCGTCCAATCATAAAAGCTAAAAGTAAAAATGCCAATGTCTGCTCAACAGGCCCCAGAACAGTTTCTTGTATTCTGCCCAGATAAAAATCTAGGCTCTCTGGACCTTGGTTTAACGAAAGTGTATTTAAAAGGGAAAAAGATTTTTTTGAAAACCAATACGCGATCGCGTAAGGGCCGGTCAATCTGATCCCAAAGTATGCCGCCCAGCCGGCTAACAAAAACAGGATGCTGTGTTTTTTCATTTGCGGACCACAACCAGATAATTGTTGGCTTCTTCGCTTAAATCGCCAAAGCTAAAAAGCAAACAGATAGGAATATTTACCAGAGCATAAAGCACCATAAATGGGAAAAGGACATAAAACCAAATGTTTCGTCGATATTCGACAAGGCTATACCCGCGAAAACGAAACGCCTGAAAGAAAAAATAAACCAGATGTGAGGCCATACTCGACCACACACCGCCTAAAGGTTTTAGCTCAATGATCGTCAGGCCAACGCGCTTGACGGCTTCTTTGATCCACGAGCTTGTAAAATTATAATAATGATCTGGCAGCTCATGTTGAACAGAGGTTTGGGGGATAAGAAAAATCCCATACCCCGATGGGCGCAAGACACGGCTAATCTCCTTGAGCATTAAGATCGGCTCAAAAACGTGTTCTAAGACCTGAATATTGACCACAGTGTCAAAACTTGCGTCTTTAAACTCCATACGGCAACCGTCGCCAACAATACTTTTATATCGAGGGTCCTCAATATCTTGCGCCAGCCCAAGCAGCGGCTCAAGCGTCGTCCACGTA
>JAYRHV010000129.1:0-3624 GCA_041907165.1 Candidatus Omnitrophota bacterium
ATTCTTCGCAAATCCGGATGATTTAAAAATTTAATTCCATAAAAGTCATACGTCTCACGTTCCAACCAGTCTGCGGATTTCCATAAATGCGCTAAACTCTCGACGGTCAAATCATCCATCGGCGCCGCAATCTTTAAGATCAACGTCAATTTTCTCGCGAAAGAATAAAAAATATAAACAACTTCGATTCGATCCTTGCGGTCAACCCCGCTAATACAGTGAAGGTTATCAAACGACAACTGGCCATCTTTTAGAAACTTTGCGACAGAAAGCAATGCTTCACGTTTGATCAAAAGGGCGTTTTTCTGCTCTTCTAGAACAACGCCAGAAAATTTGTCATTCAGGATTTTTGCAATTTCACTAAGAAGCATCTTTAACCTTTTGGATTTTTTCCTGAAGTTTGATCAGACCGTTAAGCAGATTTTCGGGTCGCGGCGGGCACCCCGCAACAAAAACATCGACGGGAATTCCAAGCTCTTCTGTTCCTTTGACGACCGAGTACGTGTCATGATAAAAAATCCCGCCGCCAATGGCGCAATTACCCATGGCAATGACATATTTGGGTTCCGGCATCTGGGCATAAAGCTTTTTCATACAATCGCCCATTTTGACACAAATTGTGCCAGCCACAATCATCACATCACATTGCCGAGGACTGGCCCGAAAAACGCCTGACCCAAAACGGTCAATGTCAAAACGCGATGATCCGGTGGCCATCATTTCAATGGCACAACAGGACAAGCCAAAAGTCAATGGCCACAAGGACGAGCTTTTGGCCCATTTAAAAAGATCTTCACTCTTGGCCAAAATCACGTCCCCAGCGGGAAACTTATTGAGAGCACGGGTCTCGATTGGTTCTTTTTCTATTGCCATTCTAGCGCTCCTTTTTCCATGCATACGCAAGGCCAAGGATAAGGACGGCCATAAAAACAATCATCTCATAAAACGCGGTAATCTCCATCTGCCTAAAAACAACCGCCCATGGGATCAGAAACAAGACTTCAACGTCAAAAACAACAAAAATGAGCGCAAAAAGATAATAGCGCACATTAAATTGGACACGGGAAGTCCCCTGAATAATTTCCCCACATTCATAGGTCGCGTTTTTGATCGCGCTAGGTTCATGCGGCCGGAACAACCAAGAAACGGCAAAGGCCGCAGCCACAAAAGCTATACCTAAAAAAAGAAAAAACAGTATGTAAAAATAATCGCTCACTTATTTTTCAGCCTTGATCGTTAAACTGTTAAAAGAGCGAATAACGAAAAACAGCGAAATTGCAAAAAACACTGCGGCCAAAACCAAATTGACTTTGGAATCCAAGCCAATGGCCAACTCGATCGCCAAAAGACCAAAAAGCGTTGTAAACTTAATAATCGGGTTCATCGCAACCGATGAGGTATCTTTAAACGGATCGCCGATCGTGTCGCCCACGACAGTGGCCGCATGAAGGTCCGTGCCCTTTTCGTTTAAATTGACCTCCACAAACTTTTTGGCATTATCCCAAGCACCGCCTGCGTTGGCCATAAAGATCGCTTGAAAAAGTCCAAAGAAAGCAATCGAGATCAAATAACCGATAAAAAAGTACGAGTTAAGACACGCAAAAGCCAAAGTGCTAAAAAAGATTGTCATAAAAATATTGACCATCCCCTTTTGCGCGAATTGCGTGCAAATTTCCACAACGCGTTTGCTGTCTTTGGTTGACGCTTTGGAATGCCCGTCTAATTTAATATTGTTCTTGATATATTCGACGGCATAATACGCACCGGCGCTGACAGCATTAATCGATGCTCCTGTAAACCAATATATCACCGAACCGCCGGCGACAATACCAAAAAGAAACGGAGGATACAAAATCGACAATTTGTCGATATTCCCAGACAAACCGTTGGTCAGGATCATAATGATCGAAAAAATCATGGTCGTAGCACCAACGACTGCCGTTCCAATGAGAACGGGCTTAGACGTGGCTTTAAACGTGTTCCCAGCGCCGTCATTGGATTCCAAGAGGTATTTTGCATTCTCAAAGTCCGGCGTAAACCCATGCTCTTTTTGAAGTTCGTCCTTGATCCCGGGAATCTTATCAATCAAGGAAAGCTCATAAATCGACTGCGCATTGTCCGCGACTGGACCATACGAATCGACAGCGATTGTGACCGGCCCCATCCCCAAAAACCCAAAAGCCACCAACCCTAAAGCAAAGATCGACGGAGCGACCATCAGGGACGCCAAGCCCAAATTACTGATTCCATACGCAATCCCCATAAGTCCCATGATCGTCAAGCCCATCCAATACGCGCTGTAATTTCCTGCGACCAAGCCAGAGAGGATATTAAGCGGCGAACCGCCTTTTTTGGAAGAGTTAACAATATTTTGGACGTAAATGGATTCCGTGGAAGTAAAAATTTTGACCAGCTCAGGGATGACAGCCCCCGCGACCGTTCCGCAGGAAATAATCGAAGCTAATTTCCACCACAAAGAACCATCACCCAGTTGCGGGATCAACAGATATGAAACAACATACGTAAATGCGACAGAAACAACCGATGTAATAATGACCAGCATGCTCAAAGGCGCTTCAAAATCCATGCGTTTGGCATTGCCATAACGAGCGCGAGAAATCGCATCATTGATCGCATAAGATAAGCTACTGGCAATAATCATAATCAAGCGCATCACAAACAACCACACCAAAAGCTGCGCTTGGACCTGCGTATCTTTAATGGCCAACAATATAAAGGAAATAAGCGCAACACCAGTCACCCCGTAGGTTTCAAAACCATCGGCAGTAGGTCCAACCGAGTCGCCGGCATTGTCACCTGTGCAATCCGCGATAACGCCGGGGTTGCGGGCATCGTCTTCCTTAATTTTAAAAATCACTTTCATCAAATCCGAACCGATATCCGCGATTTTTGTAAAAATCCCGCCGGCAATTCTCAGAACCGAAGCGCCTAAAGATTCCCCGATCGCAAAACCGATAAAGCAAGGGCCCGCATAATGCGCGTCAACAAACAAAAGGATGCAAAGCATGACAAAAAGCTCAAGGCTGATCAAAAGCATCCCGATACTCATCCCAGCCTTCAAAGGAATTTCGCAAACCGGAAACGCGTTTCCGCGCAAACTCGCAAAAGCTGAGCGCGAATTGGCAAAGGTATTAACGCGCATCCCAAACCACGCAACCGCATAACTTCCCAAAATCCCAATAACACTGCAAAAAAGAATAATCGCGACCTTGCCGATTTCAAAGTGACGTAGCCAGCCAAAATAAACCGCCATAATAACACCGACCAAAATTTCGAGGGTAATCAAAAACTTGCCTTGCGTAATCAAATAGGTTTTGCAAGTTTCAAAAATAAGTTCTGAAACTTCTCGCATTGATTGATGAACCGGCAGGGCTTTGAGCTGTTTAAATTGCATCCAGCCGAACAAAAAGCCCAAAATACAAATCGACATCCCCCATAAAAGCAATGTATGTCCATCAATGCCGAAAAAAGACACGCTTTTAAGGTCTGGCACGACCAAGTCAGCCTCGCCAGCCCACGACACAGCAGAAAGCCCAAAAGTCGACAAAGCGACGATAAAGGTTGATAAAGTTTTTCTATACATCTTAAGCCTCCTTGAAAGAA
>JAYRHV010000130.1:0-9370 GCA_041907165.1 Candidatus Omnitrophota bacterium
CAAAGAAATTGCCGGAGCTGATATTGTCCGTCAAAATGGCGGCAAGCTCGAGCTTATCAAATATTTAGATGGATTATCGACGAGCAATATTGTCAAGAAAATCAAAGACAGTGCTTAAAGAGTACGAACCAAAATTTTTGCGGGTCATGGATGCGAATTTTAATCGCGCCAAAGAAGGTTTAAGAGTTTGCGAGGATGTTTGCCGGTTTTGGCTCGACGAACAAGCGCTGACTAAAAAATTTAAGAGTGTTCGCCACAGGTTAACAGAGCATCTTAAAGTTTTGGGGTTGAAAGATTTGATTGCCGCACGGGATGTCCAAGGAGACATTGGACGTACAACAATCAAATCGGAATCCACTCGTAAAACGACCTCGGACATTTTTTATGCGAATTGTCAGCGGGTTAAGGAATCATTGCGGGTTTTGGAAGAATTTTCTAAGCTTAAAAGCGTCAAAGCTTCCGCGGGGATTAAGGCATTGCGTTATGAAATTTATGGAATTGAAAAAATAGTGTTGAGCTTGCGGGCTTTTGATGCAAAATAAAAAGGAAATTTTAGAAGCTGCAAAGTTTTATGTGGTTTTAGACAGCAGTGTCACGGATTTTAAAGAATTATTTAGGGTTTTAAAAGAGTCTGTCGATGCGGGTGTTGGCATCATACAGCTTCGAAGCAAAGACGGATCAGCCGATGAGATTTTAGCTTTTTGTCAAAGCAGTGCCAAGTATGTTAAGGGTAAGGCTCTGTTCATTGTCAACGATAGGGTGGATTTAGCAGCGGCCAGTGAAGCTGACGGCGTTCATTTAGGCCAAGAGGATATCCCGCTTTGGCAGGCGCGAAAGTTGTTGGGGCCCTTGAAGATCATTGGAGTTTCATGCCAGACGATCGCCCAAGCCCGACAGGCAGAAAAAGATGGCGCAGATTATATTGGTTTTGGGTCGGTGTTTAAAACCAAGACCAAGCCAGAACGAAACCCGATGGATGCTAAGTTAATTTCTTTGGTTGCAAAGGAAATTCAAATTCCTGTATTTTTTATCGGCGGCATAACGCTTGAGAATGTTGGGCAGGTACTCCAGAATGGCGCAAAACGTATTGCTGTTACGCGGGCGATTTGTCAAGCAGAAGATGTAAAGGGTACAATAAAGATATTTTTAAAGGGGTTAGGGGTTAAGAAATTATAATTAACGAGATGTGCAAGTTTGTACTATTCCCAATCGTAGGGAACGGTTTCAAACCGTTCCCTACAGCAAAAATATCGACGTTGGAAAATAATTTGCACGCGGCGTTAATTAACTTCTGAACGTTTGATTTTTGCGAGGGTAATTCAATGGTAGAATGGTAGCTTCCCAAGCTATCTACGCGGGTTCGATTCCCGTCCCTCGCTTTTGAATTTGCTGCTTATCATTTTGAGGTCGATGTGAAAAAAGTTTTTTATAATTTTTGTTCTTTGGTTGTCGGGGTAGTGATGATTTGTTTTTCTGGTTGTATGACTGTTGAAACAGGCATGGAAACGGGTGTTAAACGCACCCCAAAAGGAATTTATCACAAAGTCCAAAAGGGCGAAACTCTCTGGCGCATCGCCAAATCCTACCAGATCGATATCGATGATATAATCCGCAGCAATAATATTCCCAACGGCGCTCATTTGGAAGAAAATCAACTGATTTTTATTCCCGGGATAGATTCTCCAAAGTCTGTCGCGTCACAACCGACGGCACAAACGCCAGTGATGAACTCTACTACTGATGTGGTAAAAGATGATTTTGGCTGGCCGGTTGCCGGACGTGTGGTGCGTTATTTTGGGGAAGAGAGAGGGTCATATCTTAATCACGGCATCGGGATTGAAACAATGGAAGGCCAGCCCGTCAATGCTTCTCGTCAGGGAAAAGTTGTCTTTGCCGATTATTTGTCCGGGTATTCTTATACGGTCATTTTGGACCATGCCGATGGATATTTTACTGTTTACGGATTTAATTCAAAGCTTACAGTGAATTTAGGCGACACGGTCGCCAAAGGTCAAATGTTGGCGCTCGCCGGGAAAAGGGGCAATATGCCTGTTTTGTATTTTGAAATTCGACGTTACGCAAGGGCGGAAAATCCGCTTTATTTTCTGCCTAAAATCTAAAGGGTGATATGAACTTGGCCGGACAAGAACAATTTTATGGGCGCAAAAAGAAATTAGAGCTTTTAAGGCGTCGTGTTCTTGATCTTAAAGAAGGCTATCGCCAGAACATGGCTTTTTTAGGCGACCGTCATACCGGCAAGACCATGATCCTTAAGAAATTTCTCGCTGATTTGGATGACCCGCAAATTATTGCTGTTTACATCGACCTTGAAAATGTCGATCTGGCATACTTTTTTTATAAATTAGCTGGAAGTCTTTTATACCGTTTTGCCAAAGTCCAAGCGATTTGCAGCGATGGGGATCTCTCGGTTTTGACAAATGCAACGGAAAGCCGTCTGCCTCAAACCGTCAAAGCTATCCGAAAAATTCAAAATCATCTCGCCCAGAATCGACAGCGGGACGCTTATCTTGAAATCATCGCCCTGCCGCAAATCTTTACTCAGGAAGCGAATGTCTATTGCGTGCTGTTCTTAGATGAATTTCAGCATCTTGAAGATTTCGCAATTGCCGACGAGTTTCAGGAATTAGGCAAACAAATCATGACACAGAGGCGTTGTCTGTATGTCGTGACCAGTTCTTTGTTGTGGTCAGCTCAAAGAATTCTTTCGGAGAAATTATCTTTGTTGTTTGGGAATTTTGAAATTCTGGAAATTCAGCCATTTGATATAAAGACCAGCCAAGAGTTTGTGCAATTTCAACTGCAGGGCATTAAAATGAGCCCGGCGCTGGTCTATTTTTTGACCGATTTTACCGGCGGACAACCATTATATCTGACATTAATTTGTGAAGAGCTGCGTGCCCTTTGTTCTTTTCATAAACAAAGCGAAGTTTTTTTGCCGCTTTTATCTTTAGCGATTGAAAAAATACTCAACGAACGTTGGGGGGTTTTAAGCCGTCATTTTGACTTGCTTGTCGAAAAAATAGCGTCGGGCAAAGGAAATGTTATCGTCTTGAGGATTTTATTGTCATTAGCTTCTGGCCGTCAAAAACTCACTGAATTAACTGGCAAATTGCATCTTAAGCAAGCGGCGCTAGGAGCAAGGCTTAATCGACTTCTAGAGTTGGGGATCGTATCAAAAAATGGGAATTATTATTATCTCTCGGATCGGCTTTTAAAGTATTGGCTTAGGTTTGTTTTTTATAAGCGCCGCAATATGATCGAAGATGATACGCAGCGTCAAGAAGAAGAATTCCGCCAAGAATTTGCACGTGCGTACGAAGCTTCATGTGCCAATGTCAGGCGCGATGTCTCTTCGCAAGTTTTGGATTTGCTTTCATGTTTTGAAAATGAATCCTTATCGATAAACGGTAGGCGCTATAAATTGCCTGTATTTCGGCAAATGACTCCCTCAAAGTTACCGATGAGTACCGGCGGCCATTTAGACTTCATTCGTGCGGTTTCTGATGAGGGGGAGTGGATGATTCTTCTTAAATCTGGCTGCGTCGGAGAAAATGAAATCAACAATATGTTAACCGCAGCAAAGAAAATTATTCATAAACCGCAACGTTGCGTGCTTATTTCCTTTGACCATTTGGATGAAAATGCCCGGATCAGGGCTTTGCAAGAGCGGATGTGGATTTGGAATGAAGGGGAATTAAATACACTGACTGCTATTTTTGATAAATCGTTTATTGCTGTGCCTCAAGAGCTAAAGGTGTAAATTATGATTAGAATCGGCGTCGTTGCAGATACACACTCTCGTCAACTTCCTGCTATGATGCTTAAAGATTTTAAATCTGTCGATCTGATTATCCATGCCGGGGATTTTTGTGAGCTAGAGGATTATCAAGCGTTTGCCAACATCAAAGAAGTCAAAGGCGTTTATGGAAATATGGACAGCTCTGCGGTGCGTAAAATTTTGCCCCGTCGGCAAGTTTTTAAAATCGGGGCATTTCAAGTAGGGCTTTTTCACGGCGAAGGGCCGCCTAAAACGGTCCTAGAGAAAGTTAAAGAAGAATTCGCAAAAGACAAAGTGGATATTGTGATTTTTGGCCATTCGCATCAGCCTTATAATCAAAGAGAAGGAAATGTTTTGTACTTTAATCCGGGCAGTCCCAATGACCCTGTCTTTGCCCCGTATTTTTCGTACGGCATTTTGGAAATCGCCAATAAAGATTTTTCAGCCAAGCATATCAAAATTAAGGAATAAACAAAGATGGACAAACTCTGGGCGCCTTGGCGCGTGAAATATGTGACAAAATTAATCGCAACGACCAAGGGCTGTGTTTTTTGCCGCATGCTCAAAGAAAAAAATGATAAGAAAAATTTGATTGTCCTGCGAAGCCCTTTGAGCTTTACGGTGCTCAACCTTTATCCGTATAATAATGGACATATCTTGATTTTACCCCAGCGCCACGTCGATGATTTGAGCAAATTATCGACGCAAGAAACAGCGGATCTTTTTTGCCTGCTTAATTATTCTAAAGGTCTTGTCGATAAGACGATGAAGCCCGCCGGATACAATGTCGGGATGAATTTAGGCCGAGCGGCCGGCGCAGGGTTTCCGGGGCATTTGCATATTCATGTCGTGCCGCGTTGGAAATATGATGTCAATTTTATGCCGGTTTTAGCAGAAACCAAAGTGATTTCACAATCCCTCAAAACTTTGCATGAACGTTTGACGCGACAACATAAGCTCGAACAAAAGAAAAAGTAAAGCCCGTATGCGTACCCGTCAGGACATTGAAGAGCTCGAACGCAAAATTCTCGCCCCTTACGCGATGAAAAGCGCGGATTCGGGTGCCCGTATGCACAAAGAGCCAGCGCACCCTGTCCGGACCTGTTATCAGCGTGACCGTGACCGCATTGTCCACTGTGAAGCTTTTCGCAAGCTAGAATACAAGACACAGGTTTTTACCATTCTTGAGGGTGATTATTACCGCACGCGACTAACGCACACCATTGAAGTTGCACAAATCGCTCGGACAATTGGACGCAATTTGATGCTCAATGAGGATTTGATCGAAGCAATCGCTTTGGCCCATGATTTGGGACATCCGCCTTTTGGCCATGCCGGTGAAGATGCGCTAGACAATATCCTAAAAAAAGCCAAACTCAAAGGGTTTAACCATAACAAGCACAGTTTTGAAATTTTGACGCATTTAGAAAAACGTTATCCAGACTTTGACGGTCTGAATTTAACACCGGAAGTTTTAGTCGGGATTTTAAAGCATAAGACGGTTTATGATTTACCGGATAATACAAAACAATTTTTTAACGAAGGAACCACTTTAGAGGCGCAGGTTGTTGATTTGGCCGATTCACTGGCGTATTTAAACCATGATATTGATGATGGTCTTACTTCAGGCTGCATTACCGAGGAGGATTTGACCGAAAGTGTGCTTTGGCAGAAGGCCTTATCGCGCATAGGCGGGGCAAGTAATTTTACCAACCGCGAGATGCTCAAATATCAGGTTGTCAAGGCGTTGATTGATATGCAGATTACGGATCTTTTGCATAATACAGACCAGCGACTTAAAAAGTTAGCTTTTAGTTGCGCTGATGAGGTCAAAAAGTACCATAAGGATGTGGTAGCATTTAGTCCTAAAATGTCTCAGGAGAGAGGATTTTTGCAGAGTTTATTGAACCAAAAGCTGTATCATCATTATCGTGTCGTGCGGATGACGTCTAAGGCGCAGCGGATTATCGACGATCTTTTCGCGGTTTATTTAAAGCAGCCGCATCAGCTCTCGCCGCAGGTATATTTGCGCAACAAGACATATTCGAAGAAAGAAAAGTACGAGACGATTTGTCATTATATTGCCTCGATGACCGACCGGTATGCTCTGGAGGAACATAAGAAATTTTTTAACCCTTACGCTTTGGTGTAATTGTGCAAAACCATCAGCATTCAAAAAAGATTATTAAAAATCCGCACAGCGCAGTTTCAGTGGAAAAACGCTACAGCATGGTGCTCTCGGCGGTGCACATGGTTTATCGTTTGGTCAACTCCACATACAATGTCCACGAATTGACGTTGCGCCTGACGCGGTTATTGTGCCAATTTATCAAAGCCAGTTCCGCCAGTGTCTATATCCTTGATCCTCAAAAACGCAAAGTCATTCTCGTCGCTATTTTTAATAACCAGATCAACATTCTGCTTGACAAGCGCCAAGATTTAAAAAACATCAGCGATGTCGAAATCCGTGTCACCGAAGGGTATCCTCTTGTAGAAAAGAGAGTCATCGGCCTTCCTTTGATTGCCGATGAGAATATCGGCGCGATTTTTGTTGAACGAAAAAATAGCGAACAACCCTTTACCGACTTTGACCGAGAGATGCTTTCTGTTTTTGCCGAACAAAGCGTGACTGCGATTAAAAAATTACAGTTGCATGAGGAACAACAAAAAACGATTTTAGGCAGTATCCAATTTATTGATAAGCTCTTGGAGCGAAAAGGATACCATGGCTTGGCGCACGCGCCGGCGTATTTTAATATTATGAAAGCCATTGCCGAAAAAATGAACCTTGGACAAGAGGCGATTGATTGTTTACAATATGCCAGTATGTTGCACGATGCGGGCGCGGTCGATGTGCCGTTTGAAATTCTCTCGAAAACCAGTAAATTAACTCCGGAAGAATTCAAAATCATTCGCGATTTACCGACGAAAAGCGCAGAACTTATTAGGCCGGTTGCTTTTTTGCGTCCTGTTTTGCCGATTATTCTTTATCACCGCGAAAGATACGACGGCAGCGGTTATCCGGCGGGATTAAAGAAAGAACAGATTCCCGTCGGAGCTCGAATTATGTCACTGGTGGATGCCTTTGAGGCGATGACACGAGGTCGCCCCTATAAGCATAAATTAAGTTTGTCCGAAGCACTCGATGAGATTTTACGCAACAGTGGCACACAATTTGACCCGAAGGTCGTTAAGTGTTTCAATGAACTTTATAAACAAAAAAAGTTTCGAAAATTCTTGAGTAAACTGCAATAACTCTTTATATAATAATCCCATGAATATCCATTTTGGCAATCAATCTCAATTTGAACTTTTTCCCGGCACGACCGGCGAGCCGATTGAAAATTCTGCGCCGCGTTTTATTTTTAGCCGGGTCGTACTCACTTTTGAAAACCTCGTCGTGGTTTTTGTTTTTGTCATTGTCAGTTTGATTATAGCTTTTTCGATTGGTGTTGAGCGTGGCCGAATTAAAGCGCGTTTGGCCCGGCCCGTCGCTCAACTGACGACACCCACATTGCCTCAAACAAGCGTTATGCCGCATTCACAAATTTCTTTAAATACCACACCGACGGCTTCTATCGTAAAATCTATTGCTGCAGTTGCATCAACGCCAGAAGCATCCCGGGAAGTTGTCCCGGCGCCGGCTTTAAGCGGTGGTTTGCCGCAGACGGGGGGCTTACAAAAAGGTGTTGACAAAGGGTACACTGTTCAGGTAGCATCTTACAAAAAAGAATCCATGGCTGTAAAGGAAGCCGGGGATTTAAAACGTCAGGGTTTAGCTAGTTTTGTGTCGGCTAAAGGTCATTACACGATTGTTTGTGTTGGCCGTTTTACGACAGAGCAACAAGCCAAGCAAATGCTGGGTAAGCTAAAAAAACGCTACAAAGATAGTACGATAAGGAGTTTATAAAATGTCGCTACACTCATCACTAAAGATTGATACCGCCGGAGCGCAACAGCGTTCTGTTTTAACGCGCATTGAACGTATGAAAGAAATGATGAAAAAAGGTCTTTGGAAAGAAGATCGCAGCGCGGTTGGACTTCCCAAGACAAAAATCATTAAGCTTAAAGCGCGCAAAGCTGTTAAGGAAGCTGCTGCAGCAGAAGGCGCTGCGGCCACAGCTACTGCTGCAGGAGCCAAAACAGCCGCCGCACCAGCTGCCAAAGCTGCTGCTCCAGCTGCTAAAGCTGCCCCTGCAAAAAAATAAATGAAAAAAGTTTTTCTTTTGAGTTTAAGCCTCTTGTGCTTTGGTGTTGTTAACTGCCAAGCAGAAGAGGCTTTTCCTTTTGTCGCTAAAGTAACCGCTAAAACAGCGAATATTCGCGCAGGCCAAAATACGAATTTTGAATCGTTAGGCCAGTTAAAAAAAGATGACCAAATTGTTGTAGTCGGTGCTAGTTTTGATTGGCGAAAAGTCAAGCTTCCCGCAGATGCAAAAGCTTATGTCAATGCAGGATTTGTAAAAGATTTGGGTAATGGAATAGGAGAGGTCAGCGGGAACCATCTGAATATTCGTGCCAATGCTCTAACAAATGCGTCGATTATCGGCCAGTTTAAAAAAGGTGATTTGGTCCGAATTATTGAAAAAAAGGACAGTTGGTATCGTATCGAGCCGCCGGATCAGAGTTTTGGATGGGTAGCCAAAGATTTAATTGCATTTCAATCGCGAGAGATACCCTCTGAACGCTTGGTGAAGCTGCCCAGCAGTAGCGTCGTTGCAGCTGAAAATGTCCCTGTAGCCGCTCAAAATTCAAAAGAGGTCCAAAGTCTTGTTCTTGCTGTCGGGGTTGTTGAAGATTTGGGTGTTAATGCGGTGTCTTTGGATATACGGCACTTTTTGCGCAGTGATACAAAAGTTTATGCCCTGCAGGGGTATCGCCATATTCTCGATGGTTTTATAAATCAAAGAGTCAAGATTGAAGGCAAATTACAGCCAGACATCAAATCAGATAATCCTGTCGTGCTTGTGACAAAAATCACGCTCGTTTTGTAAACAAAATTCCCTATGAATCCTGAAATACTCCAAACTTTAGAAATTATTTTTGTGTTGGGCACAGCTGTTATTCTGCATGAATGCGCGCATGGCTTTGTCGCTTTGAAATTTGGTGACCCGACGGCAAAATTGTTGGGCCGCTTGACGCTTAATCCGTTTAAGCATATTGACCCGATTGGCACAATTCTTGTGCCGATCGTGACTAAACTGACATTAGGTTTTCCTTTTGGCTGGGCCAAACCGGTGCCGGTTAATTTTGCAAATTTGAATAATCCCAAGCGGGACATGATTTTTGTTGCGCTGGCCGGGCCTATGGTGAACATCATTTTGGCACTGATTGCCAGTGTCCTGTTTTCTTTAGGTCCCAAAATTTTTGGGTTGGCGGTCGGAATTAATTTGATGCTCGCAACATTTAACATGATTCCAGTCCCGCCTTTAGATGGATCACGTGTCGTTGCTGGGCTTTTGCCTGTGTCTTTGGCAAGGAAATATTTATATCTTGAGCCGTTTGGATTTATTATTGTGATCGTGCTTTTGCAAACCGGCGCTTTAGACTTTTTGGGCGGGTTTGTGATGA
>JAYRHV010000131.1:0-7910 GCA_041907165.1 Candidatus Omnitrophota bacterium
GAAATCGATAATGCGCATATAGTTTTTTCTAATGGAGAAAATCAAATAACACTCAAACGAGGTGCCAAAAAGTGAAAAATTATTTCGATTATCTATTGCGTGGGCTTGCTGTCATAGGTTTAATCATGGCCGCAATATCTGCTGCAGAAGCATTGCCAGAAAAGCAAGGAGGTGTTTCGACAGCAAACACGGTCCAATATGCTGCCGTCAGTAAACCACTTGCCAGTAATAATCAAGCCTTAGAAACAACTTCGAGCGAACTTGATGAAATTAATTCAATTCTTCAGGCAACATCACGCAAAATAGCATTATTAGAAGCCGGTGCAAGTTCAGAAAGCGATGCTAAACTTAACACTCAAAAGTCTGCTGTCAGGGATGTTGAGCTGGCTAAACAAGTCACGAAAGACGATTACGAAGAAGATATCCGAAAACAAACCCTAGAAGCGATTGTGGCCAAACAAAATATTTCTGCTGAATATCAAAAAGCCAAACAAATCAAAACAAATCCGGGAACTCCGGCTCTTTTTGCTTATGAGGCCCCGGTAGTTTATCAAACACAGGCTGAAATTATCAAAAATGTAATTTCCGATGATGTCTTGCGCAAAAAAATTGATCTTGATTTTGACGAAACGGCTTTAGGGGATATTATCCAGACGATCAGCAAGATTTCCGAAGTTAACATCGTGTTGGACCCGACGCTCAAATCCAATAAATTCGATTTGCATTTAACTTCAGTCAGTGTGCAGGAAGCGCTGCTTTTAATCGCCGATTCATTTAAGCTTGGATACAAACGCGTTGGAGATTCACTTTATGCAACTCTGCGCGATGATCTTTTGGTCCAAAGCCAGACCTCTCGCGTTTTTAAGCTCAAAAATATCAATGTCGCGCAAGCCAAGGAACTCTTAGGTGATATGGCCAAAAAAATCCAAAGCAGCCCAGATCTTAATAGTCTAATTGTCGTCGGGCAACCTGAAGAAATTGAAAGAATGGAAAAGGCCATCAATCGTATCGACCAGCCACAGCCCCAAGTCGTCCTTGAGGCTAAAATTATTGAGATTACCCGTGACGGGCTCAAAGAGTTAGGTGTCGATTGGTCTGATCAAATTACAATGAATTTTCAAGAGAGCAATAGACCTACCACATTTGGGACAACAGAAAGCTCTGGGGCGGATGCCATCAAACTTTATTCCTTGGCGCGCAGTCCCATACAATTTAGTGCGGCGATTAAAATGCTTGAACAACAAAACAAGGCAAAAATTCTCTCTAGTCCCAGTGTCTCAACATTAAACGGTAAGGAGTCCCAAATTTTTGTCGGTGATCGAATTCCTTATACGATAACCAATGTCACCGGGGGTGTGGCCACAACCGATGTGCGCTGGGTTGAACCGGGGATTCGGTTAACCATAACCCCAAGTATCATTGGCGATGACTTTGTTGTTATCAAAGTCCAGCCGGAAGTTAGTTTTATTTTTGCTTTCCGAGGGCCTAATGATGAATTTCCGCATATTAAAACGCGCGAAGCGACCGCGTATGTCCGAATAAAAAATAATGAACCGTTTATTTTAGGCGGCCTTTTAGGCCAAGAAGATAAGAAGAACCTTTACAAAGTACCGCTTTTGGGAAATATTCCGTGGATAGGAAATTTATTTACGCATGAAAAAACAACGTCCTCTGACGTAGAACTGATTATTACGATCACGCCAACAATTGTTTACGGTAATCTAAAATAAAATTATTTTTCTTTTGGAAATAAATTCCTGTTTGTAATATCAATCGGGAATTTATTTGATAGGATTATGATATGAAAGTTTATTGCCGATCTGCATTTACGCTCGTAGAAGTTCTGACAGGAATTGTTGTCTTTGCCTTGATAAGCACCTGCAGTTGGTTTGCAGTCAGCACTTTATTTCGAGGCGAACAATTGACGAGCAACCGCACCATCGCTATTAATCTTTTACAAAAAAGCCAAGAAGAACTTCGTAAGTCATCCCAAACTTTTTATGATCAATTGGAAATTTGCCAATTTCCCGGGCCAGCTTTTGTCTTAGGGTCTAATTTAGAGTGCGGGTTACAAAATCTAGATTCAAATTTCATTAATTATAATCGAGTTGTAAAAATTAGCCCTTATGAAGGCAGTAATGAAATCAAACAAGCTATTATTACCGTCAATTGGAAGGACCAAGGCAAAATTTTATCAATGAGTTCAGCGATTCTTTTAGCCCGTCCCCCAGATCCTCTGCCCGGGAATGTTATAGGGACTGTACGTTCGACCACAACTGGCAATCCGCTTATTGAGGGTGTAATGATTACTTTGACAAAAGATACAATTTCTCAAACCGCCAACTCAGGCAAGACACTTATAAAATCCAAAAGCGGTTTAGATGTCAATTTTAACTTTAATGATACAACAACAAAAGCATTTACTCTCCCGGTAGGAACATGGAAATTAGACGCAAAACATCCAAAGTACTACGATTACAAGCACCCGACCGATATTATTGTTTCATCGAATTCAGAGCTGCCGCAAATTGATTTCTTGATGGACCCTAAACCTGAGGATGCAACAATTCACCTTAAACTGATAAACGCAAAAACGAAATTGCCGTTGATAAATTTTTTTAATGGGAGGTACTGGATTCTCGACGATTATATCGAAACGGGTAAATATATCGCGTATGCCGATAATCTGACAGGCGCAGATTATGCCATCAAATTTAAAGATACAAATCCGCAAAGTTTTACGATAAATACTTACTGGGCCTATCGATCAGGGTATGCCGGTAAACCCAGCTGTAATGGATATCCTTACAATTATCATGGTTGGTCTTCGGCAACAGTTAAAGAAGATAATTTCACACCGACGTGTTCGAACCCTTATGTTGGCTCAAAAGCAAGCGATCGAATTACAGTTAATCCGGGAGATAATCTTACCGTTGAAGTTCCCTTATTTCCAGTTCCAACAGCTACAGTAAAGGGACGTGTGATTGACGAAATCACAAAAGCACCCTTAGCCGGAGCGACAGTTTACGCGCAGTGGCCTTTCGGTGACTGGTGGTATAAAGATGGCTTTTACCCTTTTGCGACATCGGATGCCGATGGCAACTATACCTATACAGTCCCAGCTGTGCAAATGATGACATCGGGATCTTTGCGGATTCAGGCTAGACGCAATATGCCTAGCATGGGATGTTGTGAAACACCTACAACAGTTGATCGTTATAGCAATTGGATCAGTGTCAATGGTTTATTTGAAGGAAGCATTGTGGAAGTCGATGACCTTAAAATCAAAAGTGCCGATCCATTTAATTGCGGAAATGTGAAAGGGAATATTACAAATGCTTTTTCCGGCGCAGCAATAAATAACGCTACAATCACAATTTTAGGAAGCGAAACAAACACTAATGCTCTTGGAAATTATATTTACCAATGTCCTAGTGTGGGCTATCGTCTTCCAGCTGGAGCTGCACGATTTTTGGCATCAGAAAGCTCATATTACCCCTATGATAATAACGGAAATACATGGTATAACACTGCATCTGCCGTCAATATCAAATCAAATGAAATCGTCGATTATCCTGCCAAACTTTGGCCGATCGGCCGTGGAACTATTATTTTTAAAATCGTTGATGAAGGGACCGATTACCCGATTAAGGGGGCAGAAGTCAAATTGACCCTATATAATTCAAGTGTTTTAACTTTAAAATCCGATGATGAGGGTAGCGTGATCTTTAATAATGTGCTTGAGACATGGCCGCCAATCGATTTACCTTTAGATGATCTCTATTTTAAAGGAAAAGTAACGTATTTACACAAGTATAGTGTAACGCCACCGTCTAATCTTTATAAAACATTAACGGACCAACCAACACCTGTTCTAAAAAAAGAGGACACTCTCACAATTCCTATAAGGCTTCCCGCCGGGGGAGGGACTTGAAATGCCAAAATCAAATAAAGGTTTTACGCTCACCGAAATTCTGGTGGTCGTTTTGATTTTTGGTGTTGGGGTCGGATTGTTTAACACGATTTTTATCAATAATTGGGCTGCTTATGAAGACCGTATTGCACGAGCGAATCTTTGGAATCAAGCAAACCAGTTTTTTGAACAACTATCTTTTGAAGCTCGAAACGCAAGCAAGGTTGACCTAGTTATAACAGACAGTAAAAAGGCTGTCCTATTGACCAATGCTGGCGATGACCCTACAATTACTTCATTCATATTAAGCAATGATGGGAATTTGAGCCAAGTCAAGAGCGACCTGACAAAAATCATCAGCACTCATGTTGTTTTTTTAAAATCCAATTTTAAAAAAAGTGACAAAAGTCTTATTGTCGACTTGCAGCTTGTTGATTCTGTTTTTGGACGCAATATTCATCTGGCGGCATCAACTGAAGTTTTTTTGAGAAATTAATCTATGTCTATAAAACTGTCATCTGCGATTTCAAACAAAAGTGGGGCAGTGCTTTTATTAAGTTTGCTTGTTACTGTTTTTCTTTCGATTCTACTGGGGGCCGCGATGCTGCGTTCCAATATTGCCGTTAAAGAAGTGACTCAAAGACGACAAATGCAAGAAGCTTTTTATGCGGCGGAAACCGGCATTGATATAGCAATTTTTAACTTACGACGCAATGACTCATGGAAACCCGGCGTCATGAGTTATGAACCAATCATCGACCAAAAATTTGAAATTACAATCGATGGGGTAACCCAAACAATCGGTTTTTATTCAATAACCGTAACTGATGCGCCAGACTACGATGACTGGAAAACAAAGTGGATCACAGCTTCCGGCAAAGATTCTGATAAGATCATAACACGAACCATCAAAGCCCGTGTCATTGCCGAAAATCCTTCAAAATTCTTAATCTCAACTATCGGGGATCTGCATATCAACAGCGGTTCACAACTCAACGATTTAACTTTGGCCAAAAACGTATTTTTTGATATCAACACATCCTTACCTTCTCCGGAGAACCAAATCCATATTAACAACAAAGTTCTTTATATGGGGACTTTAAAAGGCGAGAGCGACCCTGCAGTCATCTATGGGCCTGATGGTAAGACTTCGACGGCAACTTCCATAACTTTTGCAGGCGTTGATTTGGCACGATATGAAACCCTTGCCAAGAATTTGCAGAGCGCCAATGAAGGACTTTACAGTGATGATAAATTAGATATTGATTTAAATAATCTAGACATTTTAAACCCTGTCCCGGGAAAACCTTTTTTGCCAAAAATTATTTATGCTAAACATGATATCTACATTACTGGACAATTTAACAAATCCATTCTTATTGTAGCCGGTGGAAATCTTTACATTAATGGTAATATTGTGGCTGATAAAAGTGGGCCGACTGTGCCGCAAATTGGATTATTTGCCAAAGGCAATGTGATTCTTCCACAAACAGTTTCTGATGATCTGAATGTGGAAGCATTTGTTTTGACTGAAGGTGCTTTTAGGGCCCAAGGCCCAAAATATTCAAAGGGGCAATTGAATTTTAAAGGGTCTATTTCTGCCAAAGGGTCCGGGACAGAAACAGCGGTTGACCTGAATGTTTTTAAAAAACGCAACTACACTTTTAACCCCGATTTAAACCTAAACCGCACCATCCCGTTTAGTCCGTTTATCGTTAATACCATCTACTGGCAGGAAATCTAAAAAACAGCCTTGGCAATCCTCTGAATTATTGTTATATTTGAGTTGCAAAAATAATGAAAACACATGAAGTTTAATGGAGTTAGTTCATGTCAAAATTAATCCAATGGCAGACGTGTGAAAAATTTACGGATATTAAATATCACAAGGCTCAAGGGATAGCCAAAATTACAATTAACCGCCCAGAAGTTCGAAATGCTTTTCGGCCGCTGACGGTTACCGAAATGTCAACCGCCTTAAATGACGCCCGCGAAGATGAAAAAATCGGTGTCATCATTTTAACCGGCGAGGGAAAAGCGGCATTTTGTTCCGGCGGAGACCAAAAAATACGCGGGGATGCCGGCTATAAGGACGCCAAAGGCGTTCATCGGCTCAATGTTCTTGACCTGCAGAGACAAATTCGCAGCTGCCCTAAGCCTGTGATTGCGATGGTCGCTGGTTACGCGATAGGCGGGGGGCAAATTTTGCAAATGCTCTGTGATTTGACCATTGCCGCGGACAATGCTATTTTTGGTCAAACAGGCCCTAAGGTCGGCTCGTTTGACGGCGGCTATGGCGCAAGTTACATGGCGCGGATCGTCGGACAAAAAAAAGCTCGCGAAATCTGGTTTCTCTGCCGCCAGTATAACGCCCAACAAGCGCTTGCGATGGGGCTAGTCAACACCGTTGTCCCGTACAAAAAATTAGAAACCGAAACTGTCAAATGGTGCCGCGAAATTTTAGCCAATTCGCCGATGGCCATTCGTTGTCTTAAGGCGAGTCTCAATGCCGATTGCGACGGACAAGCCGGGTTGCAGGAATTGGCAGGCAATGCGACGATGTTATTTTATATGAGCGAGGAAGGGCAGGAGGGCCGTAACGCCTTTTTAGAAAAACGAAAGCCCGACTTTTCCAAATTTCCCCGACGGCCATAATATGAAAACGACTGTCATTGCGAGGAGCGAAAGCGACGAAACGCTTGCAAAAAGCGTGGAGTCCTTTGCGGACGAAGCAATCTGATTAAAATGATAAATAATTCTTATAAAAATTGGCTCTTAGCCTGCCGCCCAAAAACGTTGCCTGCCGCGATAGCTCCTGTTATTATTGGAACGGCTTTGGCGATTGGTGACGGAGGGTTTCATTTACCCAGTGCCATACTTTGCTTTTTAGGCGCCCTTGTCATTCAAATTGGGACAAATCTCGCCAACGATTATTACGATTTCAAAAAAGGAACAGACACCCACGAGCGGGTTGGCCCGCTGCGCGTCACGCAAGCGGGCTTGATTGCACCCGAAAAAGTCAAATTAGCTTTTATACTTTGTTTTAGTCTTGCTTTTGCAATCGCTTTTCAACTGTCCTTGCGAGGTGGCTGGCCGCTGTTAGCCATAGGAATTGCGGCGATCATTTCAGGGATTTTATACACCGCAGGTCCGCGTCCTTTAGGTTACAATGGACTTGGCGAAATTTTTGCTTTTATATTCTTTGGACCAATAGCTGTAGGAGCAACGTACTACATTCAAACGCGCGAAATAAACCCCGCCGTTATTCTTGCGGGTGTCGCTCCCGGACTTTTATCAGCGGCTATTTTAGTTGTCAATAATTTACGGGATATTGAGACTGATGCGAAGGCAAATAAAAAGACTTTGGCTGTACGTTTTGGCCGTGCATTTACACAAAACCAATATTTTATTTTGATTGCCAGCGCTGCCCTTATGCCAATGCTGATTTATGCTCTGATCGATGAACGGATCCAAATATTTCTCAGTTCATCGATCCTTTTTTTTGCGATGCCCTTGATCAAAACTGTTTTTACAAAGTCTGACGGCCCTTGTTTGAATCGTGTGCTGGCAAAAACAGGCATGCTTTTACTTTTTTATAGTTTAATCTTTTCATTTGGATGGCTTTATGCGGATTTGCGATTTTAAAATTTTTCGATATCAAATTCCTTTGGCCCGTAAACTTTCAGTTTGCGGAAAAACCCTCCATCATCGAGAAGGGTTTATTATCAAACTCACTGACGAACAGGGCCATAGCGGTTTTGGCGAAACAGCGCCACTGCCGGGTCTAAGTCTTGAGATGCCGGATATCGTTGTTAATCAACTTAAAAGCTTAACCGATCGGCTAAAAGGGCAAGTCATTGCGCCAAATCTTGGGCAAAAAACAAAAAGCTTTTCTCTGTGGCTGGAAAATATGCCCCTTGCCCCGTCGGTACATTTTGGCCTTGAAAGTGCGATTTTGTCACTGAAGGCCGCGAATTTGAAAAAATCCTTAGCAGAC
>JAYRHV010000132.1:0-5143 GCA_041907165.1 Candidatus Omnitrophota bacterium
ATTTCAATAAAGATGAAAACGTTAATGTCCTTTTAATGTATATGGAAGGGATTAAGGACGGCAAAAAATTTCTTAAGACCAAGATCGAAAAGCCCACTGTTATTTTAAAAGTCGGACGCTCCAGCCGCGGGGCGCAGGCAGCTGCTTCGCATACCGGGTCGCTTTCAGGGGCAGATAAAATTTATGATGGTGTTTTTAATCAACTGGGCATTTTGCGGGCCAGTACTTTTACTGAAGCATTTAGTTGGGCCCGCGCCTTATCTTTACCGCTGCCGAGGGGAAATGACGCTGTTATCATCACCAATGGCGGGGGCATTGGGGTTGCGACAACGGATGAATGTGAAAAATGCGGTATAAAAATTTTGGACGACCCTAAATGGCTCGAGGAAAAGTTTCGTCCCACTATGCCTGATTTTGGCAGTACAAAAAACCCTATTGACGTCACAGGGGGGGCGGGGATTGAGGGGTATCGTCAAGCATTAAAAATCGCTTTTGCAGAAGAGCGTATTAAGGCCGTTATTGTTTTGTATTGCGAGACGGCCGTGACAGATCCGATGGACATTGCTAAGGTCGTTAAAGAATGTTTTCAAGAGGCGGGCCGCAACAAGCCGGTTGTTGTATCGATGGTTGGCGGAGAATTGACGAGAGATGCGCTGGTGTATTTAAACGAGAATTTTATTCCCGCATCGAGTTTAGTGGATGTCTCAGTCTCAGCCTTGAGTGTTGTTTATAAGTGGAAAGATATTAAAATGCGAGCTGCTTCTAGAGCTGTTCTTGAGCAAGCTCCGCAAGAAGTTCACGCGATTTTTGACGCTGTCCGGCTAGAGGGCCGCGATATATTAATGGAGCATGAGGCCCGTCAAGTTCTTGAGCTTTGCGGTGTGCCGACCCCAAAGTGGGCTTTTGTCGCAAACGTCGAGCAAGCTGTTAAAGCAGCTGAAACGAAAAGCTTGTATCCTTTGGCGATGAAGATTGCTTCCCCGGACATTGTTCATAAAAGCGATGTCGGCGGTGTTGTTTTAAACATCCGTGACAAAGAAGAGTTGCGCGAAAAATTTAATGCCATGATGGCCAATATTGCCCGCTTGCAGCCGAAGGCTAAATTGTTAGGTGTCAATTTGATTCAGATGGTCAGCGGTATTGAATGTATCGTCGGGATGACAACCGACCCTCAATTTGGTCCTGCGGTTATGTTTGGTTTAGGCGGGGTTTTTGTCGAAGCTCTCAAAGATGTCGCTTTTCGTATTGTTCCTTTTGACGCCAGCGAGGCAGAGCGTTTGATAGGGGACATTAAGGCCAAAAAGATTTTAGACGGCTTTAGAGGGATGAAAGCTGATCAGCCGTCGATCATAAAGACTTTGCTGGCAATACAAAAATTAGCACCTTTAGTTAAAGAAATTGATATTAATCCATTGCTAAGCAATGCCAACGGCTCATACGCCGTCGATGCCCGTATTGTTTTGGCAGCAAAAAGTACATAAGTCTAGGGTAAAATTTCTTGGGCGTAAGGTTGCATTTGTGTTTGCGAGCCCGTATACTTTAATTAGAAAACTTGTAAGTTGTTGTTTGGCAATGCAATATACCAAATTCAAATTATAACCTGATTTTTGGCACAGGAGGCTTCCATGAGCATGTTTGCTAAGGATATCAGTGATGAAAAGCGCAAGTCCTTGGAGTTTGCCGAAGATGCCCGTGAAAGTCAGTGGAAGTATCCGAGTTTTGTGCTCAAATTATTTTATGGCCAGCTAGATTGGAAATTGATTTCTCCTTTCCCCCGGCAAAGCAGTGAAGATAAGAAAAAAGGCGATGAGTTTTTAGCAAGTCTTAAGAGTGTTCTGCTCGAATACATCGACCCTGACGAAGTTGACCGTACGGGAATTATTTCCGACAAAGCATATCAGGCTTTAGGCCAAATCGGCGCATTTGCAATCAAGGTCCCTCAAGAGTACGGTGGGTTAGGGTTAAGCCAAGTCAATTATAGCCGCGCTATTCATTTAGTGGCCAGTTATTGCGCTTCGACGGCCGTTTTGCTTTCCGCCCACCAGTCGATTGGCGTCCCCCAGCCTTTGAAACTTTTTGGCACAGAAGAACAAAAGAAAAAATATCTTCCGCTTTTTGGCAAAGGGGTCATTTCTGCCTTTGCCTTGACCGAAGCTGATGCCGGTTCTGATCCGCGCAACATGAAAACCACCGCCACTCCCATTGACGATGGAAAATATTTTTTGATTAACGGCGAAAAATTATGGTGCACCAACGGGCCGATTGCCGGTGTTTTGGTTGTCATGGCGGTGACGCCGCCTAAGATCGAAAACGGCAAAGAAAAAAAACAGATCACCGCTTTTATTGTTGAAACAAATACGCCGGGTTTTGAAGTGGTCCATCGCTGCCAGTTTATGGGGTTGCACGGCATTCAAAACGGCCTACTGCGTTTTGTGAATGTCAAAGTGCCGAGGGAAAACATTATTGTTGGTGAGGGCGAAGGGTTAAAGATCGCTTTGATGACGCTTAATACCGGACGGCTCACTTTGCCGGCCGCCTCTGCCGGTGCGATGAAATGGTGCATGAAAGTTTCCCGTCAATGGGCCTCTGAACGCAAGCAATGGGGCAATCGGATTGGTGAACATGAAAGTATTGCCCTGAAATTAGGGTACATCGCCTCACATACTTTTGCCGTTGAGGCGATGAGCGCATTGACCTGTGCGATGGCCGATGATAAAAAGAAGGACATTCGTCTTGAGGCAGCGATTGCTAAATATTTTTCGACCGAAGTGTCTTGGAAAGTTGCCGATGAAACGCTGCAGATCCGAGGGGGGCAGGGGTATGAAACCTCAATTTCACTAAAAGCGCGTGGCATGCGAGCATGGCCGGTCGAGAGGATTTTACGTGATTTGCGTATCAATCGCATTATCGAGGGGACTTCCCAGATCATGCATCTTTTTATTGCCCGCGAAGCATTGGATCCGCATTTGGAGCGCATCAAAGCTTTGATAAGTGCAAGGACCAGTGTTAGAGAAAAGTTAAAAGCACTGGGTTCGGCCGCAAAATATTATCCATTTTGGCTATTGAAATTATATTTGCCGTCGACAAGTCATGATTTAAAAGATTTGCCAGAGGTTTTACGCAGACATGTCCTTTACACCCGTCGGGCCAGCAAGCGTTTGGCTCGTGCGGTGTTTTTTGCGATGCTCAAGTACCAGCAAAAACTTGAGGCCAAACAAGGGATACTCGGACGTTTTGTGGATATTGGGACTGATCTTTTTGCCATGGCCTCATCATGTGCTTATGCCGCCTCTTTAAAGAACGATCAAACATCGTCGAAGAATGCTCTAGAGTTAGCGGACCTGTTTTGCCGTGATGCGCGCTATCGGATTGAGATGAATTTTAAAGCTCATAATAACAATCATGACAACAAGCACATTCAAGTTAGTCGCCAGCTTTTAAACGAAAACTATTCATGGCTTGAAACGGATATTTTTTAACCCCGATTAATTATGGTAAATGTTTTAGCCTCTATTGTTCAGCGATATAAATTTCTCAAAGAGATCCCTTTATTTAAAAATGTAGGTTGGTATCCTCTGCAGCGGATTGCCCGTCGGGTCCAAGTTGTCGAATTTAAAAAAGGGGAGATTATACGAAAAGAAGGCGATCCTCCGGATGCTTTGTATTGTTTGGTCTCGGGGCGGGTTGAGGCATTTTCGAGTTTAAGCGGCGGACGGCGAAAAACGGACGTGGAGTTTTTTCGCCGAGGGATGCCGTTTGGGATCATTTCTTTTTTTACCAATGAAAATCATACCTCAACTTATCAGGCGATCAATGACTCGACGATCATTAAAATTGCTAAGGCGGATTTTGAGGATATTTTAAAATTCATGCCGCAATTAGGTGTTGAATTAAGTCATTCGCTCTCCAGCCAATTGCGCAGCAGGATGTTGCCGACTAAGAAAAATGTTGAGCATCGGATTATTTCGGTTTACAGCCCCATCCATCAAACAGGCAGTTCCACATATGCGGCCAATTTGGCTTTTGAACTTGAAAAACAAACCCACCGTAAAGTAATTCTGGTGAGCATTCATCCGACAGAAAGCCATACGGAAGTTTTAAACAGTGATGATGCAGCCCCCCTATGGCTTAAACCGGCAGTGCGCCTTAAAGATATTGCTGATGATTATGAAAAACTTCAGGCGAGTATTCAACGCAATCAACTTAATATTGATATGCTCAATGTTGTTTTTGACTATGGAGATCAAGTTTTGGTCGATTCGATCAGCCATTTTGTGACGACACTGGTTTCGGATTATCATTTTGCGGTCGTCGATTTACCGACGGAAAAGGACGCGATTGTTGTTAAGGCATTAACACAGTCGGACGTGGTCCATCTGTTGACTAAAGATAAACCCGAAGACCTTAAAGCGATAAGTTTGATGATCAACGAGTTGACCGAACGGATGAAGGAAAATTTTAATCCGGATTTTTTAAAAGTGATTGTGACGAGCAATGAGAAGATTGCGCCAGCCAATCTTTCTGAAATTAGCCAAGAGATCGATTTTCCGGTGTATGCGCGGTTTCCGTATATTAACCCAGAGGGACTCAACACGGTCTTGACATGTCCTATGATGACAATCCGTTTGCCGTGGCCCAACAGCCCTTATGCGATGGAGGTCCGACGGATAGCGCGGCAGATCAGCGGTGTTTTGGTTGGTTTAGCTTTAGGCGGTGGCGCGGCTTTAGGGGTCGCACACATCGGTGTTTTACGGGTTTTGGAAGAGGAAAAGATCCCGATTGATATGATTTCGGGAAGCAGCATGGGCGCTTTGGTTGCGGCATTTTGGGCTTCGGGAAAAAATTCGCAAGGCCTAGAAGTTATTGCAAGGGATTTTGAAAAACTTGGGGACATTTACACTCTTCTTTGTGATTTGGTTTTTTCTCCTGCCGCTTTTATCGGTGGCAAAAAAATCACCCGCTGGCTTAAAAGCCGCGGGTTGGAAGGTAAAACATTTTATGATACGCGTATTCCAGTCAAGATTATCGCCTATGATATTCTTCGCAGGGAGGAACTTGTCCTTGAGTCCGGTTCTTTGGCAGACGCGGTTCGCCAGAGCGTTTCAATTCCCGGGGTTATTGAACCTGTTCGGATGAAAGACCG
>JAYRHV010000133.1:0-2018 GCA_041907165.1 Candidatus Omnitrophota bacterium
CAATTTTCAATTAACTGCGCCATAAAACGGGTTGTTTCATGCAGCCCCGTCCCAAAAGCCAAATTGGTATCGATTAAAACCGCAAATTTATTGCGTGGTTTGTATTTTGCGGCAGTCCAACGCGGCACAACATCAATAGTCGTGGTCAAAGCAAATGGCTTAATTCCCTTTTTCCAACGCTCCTGCCAATCTTCTTTTTTTAAACATTTCAGCGAAACGCTTACTTTCCGCAAATTTAAAGATTTGATCTGTGCTACTATTTTTTTTGCGGCAGGCAAAGTCGAGGCAAAAAGAACGATTTCGTGGCGATGAGATTTGACCTGCTCAACAATATCTTGCGGCTTAAAACCAGCGGTGATCAAAGTTTCATAAAGCAGTTGCGCGGCATAATCCGTGTCCTGCACCAAGCGACAGTGGATTTGCCAGACTTCAGCTAAGCCGACGGAAAGACTCATTTTAAACGTTCAATTTTAAGGATATATTTTCCACCGAGCTGATAAAGCTCTGTTAAAGAAAACTTTTCATTTTGTGTAATTTTTTTAAGATCTTCGACATTCGATTTCTTGACAATACAAAATGTGACGGGTTGGGAGAGCAAAAAATCTTTGACCTTCTCGTTGTTGTTTAAAAACGGTATCGGGTGGGGACTAAAAAACTGCTTGCCGTTAATGTCAATTACCGCGACGCGACGATCCGTATAATAACGCACACCGCGCACATAAAATTTGCTGGTCAAAATCGTTGAGGTGCTTTGATCAATTTTGTTAAGCGCCGCTGAAACCTCTTGGCAGGAAACCCACGGCTCGGCAAAAGATATCGCCAATGAACAAACAACGATCAAAGTTGCCGTTATTGCGGGAATAATAAAAATAACCTTTCGCAAATGATTTTTAGACAAATTAAAAACAATCATAAGCCCTAAGGACAAAAATAAAAAAGCCAAGACAAAAACAGCACTGTACGACGGTATATGATGTTTAAATTTAATCGCTGCGACACCAACCGCTATAATAACGATAGACAAAATGGCCACTAAAGCATACGCGCCACGCTTAAATCCAACACAAATCTCCGATGAAACATTTGCGGCAATAACTTTTTCTAAGTAATATGCCAGCACAATCACAACAGCCGGGAATATCGGCAAAATGTAACTGGCAAGCTTTGAATGCGCCGGCTGGACAAAAATGAAAACCCCAATCATCCAACAGAGCAAAAACAAAAACGGCTGAAAGTCTTTGCCCTTCTCTTTTATTTGCTTAATAAATACACCCCCCGCAGAGATCAAAAACACTGTCCACGGCATGACCCCGCCAATGACCGTCAAAGGATAAAAATACCAAGTATTGGATTTTTCATGCTCGGCTTCTAAAAGGCGGCGCAGATGAACGTTTTGAAAATATTCCTGTAAAAAGCCACTGCCAAAACGCTTATACATAACGATATGCCACGGCAATGCAATCGCTAACATCAAAAGAAAACCCCAAAGCGTGCTTAACGTTTTCAAAAAGCCAAAATCTTTTCTTAACAGAAGAAACAATAGAATCGTCCCCGCCGGAAAACAAAAGCCCAGCAGCCCCTTGGTCAAAATCGCAATACCCGAAAAAATAAAACTAAAAAGAATCCCCCAACTTTTGTGCTGGCGATTTTCATACGCCCAATAAAAAGCGCCAATCGAAAGTGTCACCCATACCGAAAAGATCATGTCGGTCAAAACCGCCCGCGACAAAGCCAAATGAATAAAACTGCTCATAAGAACAAGCCCAGACAAAAAAGAAAGCCGCTTGTTTTTAAACATGACCCATGTGATTGCATAAATGATTGGGACCGCAATCATGCCAAACAAGGCCGGAGCAAATCTACCCGCAAAAGCATTTAACCCAAAAATTTTAATAGCGATCATAAAAAGCCAATAAGAGAATATCGGCTTTTCAAACTGCGGGGCGTCAAAAATATACGGCGTGTCCCAGCTGTTTTTGGCAATCATTTCCTTGGCGCTTTGGATATAAAAAACCTCG
>JAYRHV010000134.1:0-4511 GCA_041907165.1 Candidatus Omnitrophota bacterium
GCAGCCGAAAAGCACCGAAATTTCTTTGCGATTCTTTTTAAGTCTTGATCTGTCCCCAAATAGGGAACTGCTAAAATCCGGCCATGGTCTTGAATATCCACATAACCAATGATTTTAAAAATCTTGGATTTTGTGATGACGCTGATCAAAGATTTTGCATGACCACCGCCGCCGATTATCAAAATTTTCTTTTGGGACATATGTTTATTTTACCTTTAACGGCCTTGTGAAATTTTTTCGGCCAAGAGCATCGTTTGATAGCTATCTTCCAAATCCGTCGAAGGCCACGTTGATTTTTCGCCACGGACCATTTTCAAAAATGCCATCATCTGATGATAAAAACCTTGTTTAAATTTGTTGTCAACGGCGTCGGGTTTAATTGGATGCTGGACAAAATTCTTGTCAATCCAAGTGCCATTTTCTAACGGTTTAAATTCGACTGTAACCCCGTTGCCATACAAAACCACACGCCATCCGCCCGGCGAGTACCAATACGCCTGATACTGCCCTAAAGCACCTGATTTAAACTCAATAAGAGATACAAATTGGTCGCCATGGGCTTCGCCAAAAGAACGTTTCGAAATAGATTTAACAGATTTTATCTGACCGCCAAAAAACCGTAATAGGTCAATCGTATGGGTGCTGTTAGCATAAATCCATTGGTCCAAAACCTTTTTAGAAAATTTTTTGGCGTCTCGCACGCGCCACATCCGTTCATGACCTTCAACAAGAATACCCAAAAGCTCCCCATGCTGACGGATAATCTTAAGCCCTTTATGAAAAATCGAATAATACCGCCGGTTAAATCCAACCATCGTCTGGACTTTTCTTCTTTTGGCCTCTGTTGCAAGCTTCAAATTTTGTTGCGGGGTTAACCCAGCCGGTTTTTCTATAAATAACGGTAGCCCAAACTTCATGGCTTTTGTTGCCATAGCAAACATTTGCTCTTCGTTGACTAAAATAAGCAACGCATCCGGCTGACTTTCTTTAACCAAAGTCGAAAGGTCTTTAAACACATGGCGAATACCAAATTCGCCGGCCAAGCCTTGGGCCTTTGCCAGTGTCCGCGATGTGATGCCAACGACATCGACCTGCGGCAATGACTTAAGGACTTTCAAATGCTCTCTGGCTACCCACCCTGCTCCGAGTAAAGCTATCTTTATTTTCTTAGCAGTCATTGTCTTTACGTCGCCGGACAAAATTGATTTTGGGTTTTTAATAAACGATTAAAATGCGGCAATGTTTCTGTCAAAATATAATGATGCGCCGGCCAACATTCTTCTAAGCTCGGCAAAGAACAAGTTTTTCGCGCAAAAATATCAGCACAAAAGATTTTTGTGGTATGGCTGACGTTGATATTCGTCTGAACAAGAATTTTTTGCCAAGGCGAATCATTGATGCTTTCAAACGCCAAAGTTCCTATGACATCGACGATAAACCTTGCGTGACTTGTCGTAATTGTCACGACATCGGGCAAAGCATGATTTGCAGCATAGCTAAGAATAAACTTACTGCCTTTACCGGTAAAACCACATAAAGTTCCGCTTAAGTCAAAAAAATCTTTGCCGCGTTTAGACGGATGTAAAATCGGGTCGATGTCTGCCGCTGCAGATTGAATCCGATCACTTTGGTCATAAAACAAAAACAAATCCGCGTAATGGATGCCGTTGCAAACAAGACCATGGTTGCCGCCAATTTCACTAAAAATAAGAGGCTCTGCGGGGTTAAGTTTAGACTTGATATACTGATGGACCTCGTAGGCTCTCGTCGGACAATTGACCCAAATATTCAAATGATTCCGGCGGGCAAAATCCATGAGGTCCTGATATTCTTCGATTGACTGTGCCGCTAATTTTTCAATAATAAAATGTTTTATACCCGTCAGGTCAAAAATTTCTTGGACAAGTTTGGTGCGCCCCAAAGCAGATGTGGCCACAATACAAAGATCAGCGCCTTTTAAAGAACTTTCCAAGCCTTCAAACCAACGATAAGTGATCGCTGGATTTTTGCTGGCAGCCTCGCTTAAGCGTTTTTGCCCTAACTTAAGCGAACTGTCATTGCAGTCAACCACGTCGATGCTGGCAACTTCTTGCATGCCACTGACCGCCTGCAAATGACGGCTGCCGATCTGCCCGCATCCGACGATTAAAATCCGCTTAGACATTGTAAACCTCGGGTTTATATAAATTCATGCGGGTTTCAAACCAACGGATTGTTTCTTTAAGGCCTCTCTTTAAATCAAACTGGGGTTTCCATGCTGTCATTTTCTTTAATTTTGTGTTGTCGGCGCATAAACGCTCGACTTCGCTGGTCTTAACTCGTATTCTTTCTTTGTCAGAAACAATTTCAATATTCTTATTTGCCAGTCCCGCGATCTGTTTGGCTAAAGCTTCAATCGAAATCTCCTCGCCCGACCCGATATTAACGACCTGCCCGATACTTTTTTTCGACTGATAAATCGCCCAAAAGGCCTCTGCCGTGTCCGTCACAAACGTAAAATCTCTCGTCGGTGAAAGATTGCCCAATTGGATTTTTCGCTGGCCGGACAAACTCTGGGTAATAATCGTTGGAATAATCGCGCGCGCCGACTGCCGCGGGCCAAACGTGTTAAAAGGCCGAACGACTTTAACAGGCAACCCAAAAGACCGATAGTAGCTTAACGCCAATTGATCAGCGGCGATTTTGCTGGCCGCATACGGCGATTGAGCGACTAAAGGATGTTGTTCACTGATAGGAATCGATTGCGCGCTGCCATACGTTTCACTCGTCGAGGTAATCAGGACCTGTTGAAGTTTTTGTTCTCTGGCGGCTTCTAAAATATTATACGTCCCCTCGACATTCGTTTTGATATACGCTAAAGGTGAAATGTAGGAATACGGAATCCCAATGAGCGCCGCCAAATGAAACACCGCTTCGCATCCCTTAAGCGCCTTGGACACGCTATCATAATCGCGGACATCGCCGCTGAGAATTTCAATATCCTTTTTGACTTGGGTCTCTTCTAACCAGCCCCACTTATTTTGCGAATTGTAGCGCACCAAAGCTTTGACCTCGAGGCCCTTTTTAACCAAAATTTCCGTCAGATGAGACCCGACAAAACCTGCTGCGCCGGTAATCAAAACTTTTTTCACATTCTCATCCTATTGTAAATATTTTTGAGTAACAGCTTCTATTACAGGTTGAAAATCTTTAAAATACTTTGAGTTCTGCTTTAACATCTTTAAACCGATTTCTTGACGAAAACTAATAAGAACATACTTTTTAAACAAAAAATAAAAATTACTTAAGAATGGCATGGCTTTTTTAATTTTATCACTTAAAGTGCTATTTTTAGACTTCTTGTTTTCCTCTTTTTTTATACAAACTTTAAACAATTTTATAAAATAGTTTTGAAAAATTTTGTCAAAATTCTGGTCAGCTTGTTGATGAGAAATATGATCCACCTCGATCAGTTGACGGACAACCCTTTCACGCAATTCTTTAAAATTACTCTGCCATAATGGATGCAGGACCCATTGTAAAAACGCAGGCTGAGAATAAATCCCCTGATGCATTTGCCGGACCAGATATAGTGAATCCACTAAACCCACTTTCCCTGCAATAGCACAAAAGCTCGACGGAATAAGCTCATCAAAAATAAAACAACTTTTTGCATCAGGATACTGCCGCCACATTTGTTTCCACAGCACACTTGGGCAAACCGAATAAACTAAAGCCAGCGGTCCTTGCTGAAAATATTCTTCCAAACGAAGCATACCTGTATCTTTGGTTATGCTCGCTTGAGCATACGGCAAAATCTCGCGGATTTCTCCATACGCGCCGCTGGAGTCCAACCCCAAAATAGCACCCACCCCATGACACGCGCAATAATCCGGATGCTCATCTAAAAATTTAACAGCATCTTCCAATCCTTTTAAGCAAAGAAAGTCATCATCCGAGCATACGGCCGCATACGGGGTTTGCAAAAATTGATTGACACAGTCAACAGATTCCAGAATACTTTTGCCTGCACAGGAAAAATGTCCGACCTGAACATGACTTTGGTAAAGCTTGATATTTTCTTTATTCTCCAAAAACTTTTGCGGGTCACTGGCATCCGCGACAAAAACATGTCCCTGAAAACCAATTTTTGCGTAATAAGCAATCGCTCTTTTTAAAAAATCGCAACGGTTTTTTGTCGGAATGCATATCGTGACATTCTTACTTTGGCTCATCGATAAGACTCCCTAGAATTCTTAATTTCTTCGTCGCTGACGATAAATTCAAAAACCAGACGCTTAAGGTCTTTTAATTCTCTAAAGAACTCCAGAGGATTATTGACCTTAGCAAACCACTGGCATCGGCCTGCGCATTCTTTTAAAGTCCCTAAGGATTTTCTTAAAAAACTTTTATGTTTAACTTTACGAGAATTGAGAAACATTTTTGTTTCGCAAAACTTAAAATATTTATTAAATTTTTCTCGAACCAAATTGGAATCAATGTATTTTGCTAAACTTCTCACCACTTGATCA
>JAYRHV010000135.1:0-3479 GCA_041907165.1 Candidatus Omnitrophota bacterium
ACCCTAAGCTGTTCTAGCTTTTCGGTGGCTTCCAAATGCGAAAAGGGCAGATTTTTAAACTCTAACAAAAAATCTTTGCGATACGCATAAATCCCCAAATGCTTGTAATAAATCCCGTAAGAGAATGGCTTTTTTTCACGGTTATACGGAATCATCGCGCGTGAAAAGTAAAGGGCATTCTTTTGGCAGTCCAACAGGGCTTTAACGACATTGGGGTTTTCTACTTCTTCTTGCCGGCTTATCCGCTTGACGACGGTAGCCATGACAAGACTCGTATCTTCAAGCAAAGCTTGGGCCAATCGATCAATCACCTTAGGGTCAATCAAAGGTTCATCACCCTGAATATTTACAACAACGTCTGTTGCGATGTTCGCAACAGCCTCTGCAATACGATCGGTGCCCGATTGATGATCTTTGGCCGTCATGACCGCATGAGCGCCAAAACTTTTAGCCGCATCCCAAATGCGCTTATCATCGCAGGCAATCAGCACTTCTTCTAAAAGGCGGCTTTTCTTGGCCTGACGCCAAACATGTTCAATCAAAGGCCGACCTTCCAGCAGGGCGAGCATCTTGCCTTCAAAACGCGTCGAACCCCAGCGCGCCGGAATAACGCCGATCGCCTTCATTTTTATATCGCCCCGTGATGTTTAACAGCATCCAAAAGCTCATCACGACTGACCGCAACCGCACCCATTTTGCCGACAACAATGCCGGCCGCATAATTGGCCAAATCCGCGGCCTGAAATTTTGTAGCGCCTGCGCTTAAGGAAAGCGTAAAAACAGCGATGACTGTGTCCCCGGCGCCTGTCACATCAAAAACTTCCCGCGCGCGGGTATGAATCTGTATCGCCTTTTTGCCCTTTTCAAAAACATACATCCCCTGCTCGCCTAAAGTGATCAAAAGAGATTCCAGCTTTAAAAATTTAAGCAATTGCTCGCCGGCACGCTGTACATCCGCCAAAGTATCCAACCGGTCACTGTTTAAACCCAGTTTATGACTGTCCATGTGCGTGATCTTAATATTGCGTATTGCGTTTTCGGCTTCTTTGCGGTTTGGCGTAATGGATGTCGCACCTGTATAATAAGAGAAATGCTCGACCTTAGGATCGACAATCAAAATTTTGTTTTCTTCTTTGGCTAACATCGAAAGAAATTCAATCAACTCTTTGCACAACAAGCCCTTGCCATAATCGGAAAGAATAACGGCATCATACTGGGCGATATTTTTACTTAAAAATGTCTTAATTTTATTCAAAAACTTTTCATCGAGCTTATCTTCTGTCTTTTCACGGTCCAAACGCAAAATTTGCTGATGCTGGATTACAATGCGGGTCTTGACAATAGTGGGTGTCTTTGGATCTTGAAAAATTCCTCTGGTCGAAATGCCGCCCTTTTTGAGACTGGCAAGAAAAATCTTCGCTTCACTGTCCTTGCCGATACGGCCAACCAAGGTGACGTTGGCGCCTAAACTTTTTAAATTGCTGGCCACGTTGGCCGCCCCGCCGGGACTAAAAGTTGGCTCTCCGCTCTGCAACACAATCGGCACTGGCGCTTCAGGCGAGATCCGGTTGACGCTCCCGCGAATATGCTGGTCAAGGATTACGTCTCCGACGACGAGGATTTTTTTACCTTTAAAATTGGAAATCAGCTGTTTATATGCGGTCATAATAATTAAAAAAATCCCATTATTTATAGGGCGGGTGGCGCGAAGGGGGTCCCCTGCTGCCCTTAAGCTTGCTTTGGACAGCAGGGTCCGAAGCAACAGCGCCAGTCCCGCAACTTATTGCGGGGGACCCGCTAAAAAAAGTAAGTTTAACATAGTTCCAAAAGAGCGTCAACAGCTTCCCAGACAGATTCAACACTAATCGCATCTAGATAGCTGGCATCTGTCACTTTCGCTTTTCGAAAGGAAATATTTCCCTTATAAGGAGTTACGACAACTTTGACTTTTTCCCCCAAAGGCCGCCAGCGCTCTGGGTTTATTCCCGGCTCATTGCGGGTAAAAATCGAAACCACAGGTGTTTTTAGCGCTGCCGCAATATGGACCGGGCCGGTATCATTAGAAATCAACATCCGTGATTTGCGCAAAAGCGCGATTAACTGCGACATAGAAGTTTTGCCCCGAAGGTCAAAAACTTTGACGCTCTGCGTCGATTGGACCGAAGACAAAACCTTTTGAGCGGCGATGTCATTTTGGGTTCCTATCACGGCAACGGGTCCGATATTTTTTGATTGTAAAATTTGGATAATTTTTGCAAAACGTTCTGCCGGCCATTGTCTGGCCGGGTCGCTGGCAGATGGATTGATAATGATTAAATCTTTGGGATCAAAATGGTTTTCTCTGCACCAGTTCTCTACCCAAGCATCCGATTGGGGATTAACCGGGATGACAAATTCAATTTCGGATAATGGGGCACTGACACCGACGCTGTTGAGAATGTCCACACAATATTCTGCCTCATGTTTAATCCCGACATCCCTGTCATCTAGCACAGGGTCGTTGAGCAGAACCCCAAACTTTTCATTGCGATAGCCGGTACGCCGCTTAATCCCAGCCAAAAAACAAAACATGTTCGTCCAACGCTTGGTATGAAAAATAATGGCCCAATCAAACTTTTTGCGGCGCAAATTTATAACCTGTTTCCAAAAACCTATAATCCCCTTATTTTTACCGGCACGGTCATGGACAATAACTTCGTTGATATCCGGATTGCCTTCTACGAGTTGTCGCGTCGCTGGGGCAACCATCATCGCAATCCGCGCGTCTGGAAAATTTTTGCGCAGGGCCCGCACAGCGGCCGTTGTCAAAACTACGTCCCCTATGCGGTCGGTACGGACAACTAAAATGTTTAACGGCTTAACGTTTTGCGCTTGCATCAAAAATCTCCGGTAAAAATTTTTCCAGCAAATTGACTGCATCGTCCAATCCAATATCGCTCATACACTGATGCGCTGCTTTTTTTTCGCCGCGGCACGCTGGGCATTGGCTGTTTTTTTGGATTACGCAATTTTTCAAACCCCACGGCCCGTACTTCTTCGGGTCTGTCGGGCCAAAAAACGCCACAACCGGTACATTCAAATAACTGGCCAAATGCAAAGGCGCGCTGTCATTGACAATCGCTAATTGCGCCAAGGACAAAAGATGCCCTAATTGCCGCAAAGTCAATTTGCCTGTCAAATCCAACGATTGGCTTTTCATCTGGGCTTTAATTGCTTTCACAATAGGGACATCACTTTGATCGCCGGCAAAAACAATTTTTACGCCATAGCGTTGGACAAGATAATCGGCAAGCTTTGCAAAACCCTCTTGTGTCCAGCGCTTATTTTCCCAACGCGAACCGGGGGCTACTACAACAATATTTTTCATGCTCTCATCAAGCATCAACAACTGTTCAACTTTATTTTTGTCAGCGTCCGAAACAAACAACGAAATTTTCTCAGACGGCTCTGACAGAAAATGATGCACAGACCTTAATCGA
>JAYRHV010000136.1:0-2241 GCA_041907165.1 Candidatus Omnitrophota bacterium
GATGGGAAGGCAGTGGGCATGGCTTTAAATCGCGGTGTTCCGTGCGTTATTGATACTCCTAAGGGGGCTATTTCTGATGCTTTTGGAAAAATGATTCAGGATTTAAAAAAGGAAGATATTTATATTCAAGCAACGGAAATTGCGCGTGAACGGACAACCGAAAATATTGATAAACCGGGGAATTTTTGGGAAAAGTTTGGCATCTCGCAGCAAAATAATCGCATGCCCGCCCCGGCCAGCTATGGACAAGAAGAAGACGAGGTCGTTGCTTTAAAGAAAAGAATTCATGAAAGATTAGTTTCGCAGCTGCATGTGGAGGATTTGACGCCCGAGAATTTAAGCGACCCAAAGAAAGCGCAGGAGCTTAAGGATTCTGCGCGTAAGCTCGTCGGAAATCTTTTGCTTGAAGAAAAAGGGGGCGTTCTTTCCTCGCATGAAGAGCGTTCACGGATTGTTAAAGAAATTGTTGATGAAGCTTTAGGCTTGGGCCCTCTGGAGGAATTTTTGGCGGATGGAGAAATTTCGGACATCATGGTCAACAGCAAAGATGTCATTTATGTTGAAAAAAGCGGAAAACTTATTTTGACCAATCGCAAGTTTGTTTCTGATCAGCAGGTCCGGTCTATTATTGATCGGATCATCGCCCCCTTAGGCCGGCGCATTGATGAATCTGTTCCCATGGTGGATGCCCGTCTGCCCGACGGGTCGCGGTTTAACGCAATTATCCCGCCTTTGTCGTTAAATGGGCCTATGGTCACGATTCGCAAGTTTGGCGCGGAGCGCTTAAGCGCGGAAGATCTGTTGGACAAACACCACAGCTTTTCAAAAGCGATGCACGATTTTTTGGAAACGTGTGTTTTGGGCCGTAAAAATATCATTGTCTCCGGCGGGACAGGTTCTGGAAAAACAACGCTTTTAAACGTTATTTCGCAGTTTATCCCAGACAGTGAAAGGATTATTACTATTGAAGATGCAGCGGAACTTCGTCTTAAGAAAAGCCATTGGGCGCGTCTTGAGTCGCGGCCGTCAAACGTCGAGGGAAAAGGAACTGTTTCAATCCGGGATCTTTTTGTCAATACACTTCGTATGCGTCCGGATCGGATTATTATCGGTGAGTGCCGGGGTCCGGAAGTTCTGGATATGTTGCAGGCGATGAATACGGGACATGATGGGTCTATGACGACATTGCACGCGAATTCGACGCGGGATGTCATGGTGCGCATGAGCTCGATGATTTTGTTAAGCGGCATTGAGCTTCCGGTGCGGGCGATCAATGAAATGATTTCATCAGCCATTGATATTATTGTTCATGTGGCGCGTTTTTCCGACGGGACGCGCAAGTTAACCGGGATTACCGAGGTCGTTGGCATGATTCAAGATCATCAGCTGGATCTGCGGGATGTTTTTGTTTATGACCAAAAGGGCATAGGCGAAAACGGCATTGTCGTCGGTGATTATCGACCGACGGGATATATCCCCAAGTGTTACGAAGAGCTAACCTCGATGGGCCTTAAGATCGACAAAGGCATGTTTAGCCGTCCATAAAGCTTTCTCGCCGTTTCTTTAAATTTTATGCAAATACGAAATTTGACACAAAATACAATCTTGGCGCAAAAAGCTTCTGTTGCCGACACGATCGCTTCGCGTTTCATCGGGCTTTTGCGTCATGACTTTCTGCCAGAGACCGAGGGTCTGATTTTAACGCAATGCACCTCAATCCATATGTTTTTTATGAAATTTGCCATTGATGTCATCTTTGTGGACCGCGACAAAACTGTGGTGGGACTTGTGCGCGCAATTAAGCCTTTTCAAATGAGTCCGTATTTTTGGCGTTCCGATTGTGCGATTGAACTGGCCGCGGGCCAAATCGATAAAACAAAAACGAAGCTAGGGGACAAAATTTCTTGGGAGTAATACAGGGTTGGACATAGGCTAAGTTTAATATTTCACACCAAATCATCTAAATCAATATCCCTCGCGACACGCTCAACTTCATCTAGCCAGCGATGACAATAGCGACAAACTTTCGCTTCCTTAAATACTTTTTTATCGCAAAAAATACAATTCTTTTTGTCTAAGGACAAAAAATCGACGTTGATGATCGGATCAAGCAAGAATTGTTCGCAGTGCGGACATTTAACAACTTTGTCGATTAACTTTTCGTAACAATAGGGGCATTTGAGCATGGGCGTGGTTTCCTTTGTTTAATTATACACTGCTTATGCTTGGCGTGATAAAAAA
>JAYRHV010000137.1:0-16813 GCA_041907165.1 Candidatus Omnitrophota bacterium
AACTTTGTCCCATGTGAGAGTAACTTTATTAATCCCCCCGCTTGCACCGCTTAAATACGGCGCCGGCAGCTGGGTTCTGGCGCTCATCTGTCGCGAGTAGGCACTTGTACTGGTCGCATTCTTGGCCACTACTACAAAATAATATATCGTGCTGTTGGCCAAACCCGTAACCGCATACGTATCCACATCACCGACGATCGTCGAAGAATTCATCGATGATGTTGTGCCGTATTTTACAGTATAGCTTGTCGCGCCAGAAACTTTGTCCCATGTGAGAGTAACTTTGCCAATCGAGCCGATTGCGGTTTTGAGGTTTGGCGAGGCAAGAGTTGCCGCCTGCGCAGCAGAAGAAAAACAAATAAAAATAAGAATATAAAAAAAGGCCAAAAAAAGTTTTATTTTAAGCTTGAGAAATTCAGGCACTCTCACCTCTTGGCAGGACATTAAACTTCTTTTAAATAACAAACAATAGGGGTAGATGTTGGGGATAATTAAATATTAAATTGGGGTCATTAAAATGTCAAACAGTATTTTTAAAACAACGGAATTTAAAGGCCATAAAAGCCAAATAAAATATAAAACCAATTCCGTCGACAATGTAGCGTCGCAACATACGTTTAGGGTCAGTAAAAATCCGCCAGAGCCACTCTAGATAAAGCATTTGAAAAATCTTTGGGGCACGCAATTTTTGACCCGACATATAGTCCAATAAAGCCCCAACACCTAAACACAATTTTGGATTAAGCTTTTGCCGATTACGCGCAATCCATTTTTCTTGTTTGGGCGCGCCAAAGGCGACAAACAGAATTTGTGCCCCAGATTGATTAATTTTTTTGATAATCTCTTCATCTGACTCAAAATATCCACTGTGTACTCCCACAATCTGAATGCCGGGAATAAAATTTCGGACATTTTCTGCCGCTTGCGCAGCGACACCCTCTTTGCCTCCTAGCAAAAAAATCGACCAGCCTTCCTTGGCCGCCATTTTCATCAAAGCCGGAGAAAAATCCGTTCCATTGCAATTTTCGCGCATCGCCCCGCCAAACATCCATGTTGCTATCTTCAATCCGATCCCATCCGGTAAAACAAACGTCGTATCTGCAAGTATAGTCGAATATTCTTTATCTTTAATGGCCTTTGATAAACAGTCCAAATTTAAAAAAAATATATTGGATTTGCGCTCTTGCCTCATAAGGGCAACGGCGCTCTCGACAGCCTCTTGAAAACTAATATTGTGGTATTTAATCTTGAGTATTTCCATTGCAGTCAACAAATCCGTTTATAAACCCTGCCGACCACCAAATAAATCCGATGATAAAAACAGGGCTTGCTTTAATAAAAGAAAACATGTGCGAATATCCGGCAGCGGCCACTCGGGCCACAATACGCAAAAACTTTATCGTTAAAAATACTGGTGACAGAAAGACTGGGATAACCCCATAATAAATAATACTTTTATAATATTCGCGGCGGTAAATTCTTACATATTTACCAAGAAGAAACTGGTTACGCAAAAAGGCACTCCAATCTTCACGAAAAGTGTGATAACACTTCGCCTGCGGCACAAAATATACCGATGCCCTGTTTTGGAATTTCAAAAAAAACAGCGTATCTTCCGAGGCGCGGATGTCAGGAAATCCGCCGACCTGCATAAAAAGCTTTCGCTCGCAAAACATATTACAAGATGGAACAAAGAGTTTTTGAGTCCGCGAATTGCCGTTTAAATATTCATTAAACTGCAGATATAATTGCGCCAAAGCAATTCCATTGGCCTTTTGATCTTTCGCAATTAAAATACTTCCCCCACCCGCACGACATCCGACGTTAAAAGCCGACCAAATCTCTTTTAACCAGTCTTGGTCAAGCACAACATCGCTGTCAATAAAACACAACAGCTCCCCATTTGCCGCGGCAGCTCCGATATTGCGGCTTTGGGCGGGGATTGTTTTTTTATTCAGCGCAATCACCCGGACACAATCAGATTCTAACTTTCCGACAGCCTTCTTTTCGATTTCATCGTCAGAGCTGTCCACAATAATAACTTCAAACATTTCCCCCATCTGATTAAGCAAGCTGTTGACCGTCTTAGAAAGTGTCTTGCAAGAATTGTAAGATGGGATAATAAAAGAAGTCCTAACACTCATTGTTGCTCCTTGGCCACAACGCTGTCATAAACTTCCAAAGTTTTTTCTGCGATATTGTCCCAATTATAACGATTTTGAATTATTTCTATCTGAGCTTGTCGCTCCTGCGGTGATAAAAATCTATGCTCCATAAACTGTTGAAGCTTTTGAGTCATGCCGTCAATGTCGCCCGCTTTAAAATATCGTCTGGCGTCTAAACCAATTTCTCTGTTCGAGGGAATATCCGATAAAATACAAGACAAGCCATAGCTCATCGCTTCCAATAACACAATCGGCATGCCTTCATGATGCGATGGCAAAACGAACAAACCGCTATGCGCAAAAAGTTCTCTCAAAAGATCGCCTTTTTGAAATCCGGTCAAAACAATATTTTTATTTTGTTCAGCTTGTTTTATAAGGCTGCGGCTGTAATCATCCTCATGATCTGCGCTTCCGACGAGCGCTAATTTCCAATCCGGATCCACTGCCTTAAAGGCGCAAATTAAATCATGAAACCCTTTTTCGGGAACAAAGCGACCGACGGCAAGGACATATTTGCCTTTTTGCAAACCAAACTTGCGCAAAGCAGCGTCTGTATCAACAGTAACAGCAATGCGCACACCATTAGGGATGATAACCGCTATCGTGTTGTACTTCTTTTTAAGATTACCGGCGATCACCGACGAAATTGCGATGACCTTATTCGCCCAAAGACACCCAAACATTTCCGAAATCCGCAAAAAAACTTTTGCTCCCACATTCCATTTGCCCCGGTCATAATCCGGACCGTGATTAGTCACGACTAGCCTAAGTCCTAGTAGCCGGGCAAAGGGCACAAAAAATGACGGGCCAATCGCATGGATATGTAAAATATTGCACCCGATCGCGCGTGCTACAAAAATTCCACGCAAAGTATGGACAAAGGCTTCCAAAAATTTGTGCCGTGGACACTTTAAAGAAATCAACCGCACACCTTTAAATTCACAACTATCAGCACTAACATAATTCGGCCGAGTAAAAACCGTCACGTCGCAGCCCAGCCCGACTAAACGCGGATATAAATTTTCACAATGCGTCTCCACTCCACCCTGAACTTCAGGAAAACCACGCGTACCTAAAACACATATTTTAATTTTTTTTGACATATTAAACTTCTAACGCTGTAACAATCAAAGAGCCGGCACGACGGGCAACAGCATCCCACGTATGCTCTTGCGCTATCTTGATACGTTGCTGGCGTGCTTGGGCCGTATCAGAACTCAACGCTTTCGTCAATAAATGCGAGAATTCTGCGTAGTTTTTTGCGATATAAACACTGTCGATAAAATCACGTATCTGCATAATATCGACACTGACAACCGGCTTACCGGTAGCAAAATATTCCATCAATTTCTTTGGATTGCGATAGTTGTTAAACGTATCCTGCAAATTGTAGTAGAGGCAACACACATCAAACAGTTGCATATAATCCGGCAACTGAGCGTATGGTTTTTTGCCTAAAAAATAGACGTTTCTCGGAAGATTCAACTCTTTGAGTTGCGCATAAATGTCCCCGATAAAAACAAAAGAGCATTGCGCATGTTCGCCTGCAAGATAGCTCACCAACTGAAAATCGAGCGGTTTTATTTCACCGACATAACCAAAAATCGGTCGGGGTAACTGACGGACATCATCGGGAACAGGCCAATGACTTTCTTGCGCCAACGCAAAATGCTCATAATCAACCCCATGGCTTAAAAGTTGAATATTTTTCCCAAAATCTTTTCTTTCGTACGCTAATTTGCTGCTAACAAACAAAGAAAGGTCAGCCGCAGATTGGATATCCTTTTCCATATTAAAAATATAATCATGATCTACTCCGGGAAAAAGCGAAAGATTATCACAACAATAATAAACTAGGGCCGTATTAAATCTTTGTTTAAGATACAAAGAAATATCCCTTGCCGCAGGCGATGTGACCCAAATGATCGGATGGCTAAATCTCAAAAATGAAATCGCTATATGCAATTGGACAATCAACAAAAATTTATTTAAACGGGCGACAAACTTTTCATGGCCCCTGATAAGCGGAATCGCAAACGGAGTTAAAACCCAAATGTTTCTTTGGGCTTTTTTTAAATACCGCAATAAACTTGCTAATTTATTACAGGCCCTTTTCCAAAAAAAACCGCCCGAGTTAAACGCAGGCATTTTAATCCCCGTCGAGTTAACAAACAAGACCCGGTTATTTTTAGCAAACGACTGCATGATATGAGAATTAGAATGGGGGTTATGAAACCACCAATCCTCACCGGCAAAACAAATGATCGTCTGATTTGTAAATTCTTTTAAACTCATGATAAAATATTATTTTCTTTATTAGAAAACTTGCAAGCGCAAGCCGCCATGACCCCAATAAAAAACCAAGTGTACCAGTTAGACACCAAATAGTAATTCATATTGTCCGCACTGCAAACGACTGCATAGCTGATGACATACCCCAAAGCAAGGACATATTCGCCGCGCAAATTCCCTTCTGAAGATTTCACAAACCGTTTAAAAAACTGCAATAAACTTACCCAAATTCCAACAAATGCAGATAGCCCCAAAAGTCCTGTCTCAAAAATAATTTCAAGATACGTGTTGTGAGCACCGACACCGCTTTTGTCTGCAAAAGCCGAAAATGTCTGTGACATCGGGACAAAAGAAGATAACCCATGGCCTTCGATGGGTCGCTTGGCTATAACCGGTAAACTATCGGCCCATAAGCGCCGGCGCCATGCAAACGAATTAAGCCCTGAAGTTTGCGTGATATCATTTCCACTAAATAAATCCATGATGCGCTGTTGAAGCGATGGAATAAGTAGAACAACAAATGGCAAAAGTACAACCATCAATAGAAGCTTACGGTTAACAAGTACGCCATAAATAAAGAAAATAAGCCAACAGGCAATCCACGCATTGCGTGTTTTCGTCAACAGAAGCATAAAAAAAAGGTTTACCAGATATATTTTAAGGACATTCTTCCAAAAAGAAGAGATGACAATGGTATCTGCCCGAAGAAGAATAAATGCAATAACAATCATCAAAACTAAGAAAAAAGCAAAAATATTAGGATGCTGAAAACTGCCCAAAATTCGCTCAGCGTTTGCTCGAGTTATAATAAATTGACAATTACCTAATAAAACCGGTCCAACCGAAGATGCTAGCAAGCATTTAAGCCAAAAATATTTGTCTGTTATTTTGTCAATGAGAATAAAAGGAAAAAGTGCCATACAAAAATATGTAACAAAATTCAGAAAAAGACGAAACGCTCGAAAAGGGATAGGAGAATAAAAAACTGCACAAAAGCAGATGCCCAAAAACAATACCCAATAAAAAAGAAAACTTACACTACGCCAATAAGGTCTATTGCGCAAAAACATAATACAAGCCAAAAGGATAACAACTAGGTTGATCCCAGCACCTAATCCCATTTGCTGATCCCCCCCGCGGGTCATTTCGATTAAAGGGTCAATGCTCGCACGCAATAAAAGGATTAAAAACAAAGCGATTTGGGGGCGGATTAACATTAATAAAAAAAACAAAGCTATAAGCGGCAACAAAAAAAAAGCGATCATTCCGCGGCTTAGGACCAAGGGAACCAAGTCAACAAGCAAAGTCCCAAAAAGATAGCTGATTGCAAGGGTCACGATAATCCTCAAATCAACGGCGCGAAAGAATGTCATAAATAGCCTCAATGTTCTTAATTGTTTTGACAATATTAAATTTTTCGACACACGTCTGATACCCTGCTTGACCTATAGACTGCCTCAAATCTTTGTCACTCAAAATCCGATTAATAGACTCTGCCCAGATAGTTTCTGCAAACGGGTCACATAAAATCCCGTTCTTGCCGTTTTCAATAAACTCACTGTTGCACCCAACATCCGCCGAGACAACCACCGGCACTTTCATACTCATCGCCTCGAGAATTGCAATCGAGTGAAGCTCCAAAAACGATGGCAAAAGCATAATGTCACTGACGGACAATAGTTGACGGACATCACTATAAAACCCGATAAACTTGATATACTCACCAGAATGTTTTGACTCAACAAAATCCCTATACTCCCTAAACAACGGTCCATCACCGGCAATCACAAAAACCGCATTGGGGTTAACTTTCTTTACCGATGAGGCGATCCGTAAAATCAAATCCACATTTTTTTCACAAGCGACACGCACCGCTGTCAGGATAATCTGAGCGTCACTACGAATTCCTAGTCGTGCTGTAATTCTGGTCCTTTCATCGATGTTCACAACAAAGGGTCTGATCGCAATACCATTTTGTTGTTCAATAATCTTAGCAGCAGGATAGAGTCTATTGCTTATCAAAAAATCAACATTTTGCTTAGTTAAAACGATGACACGGTCAGAAATATTTTTAAAAAACCTGATGAACTTATACTGATTATTGACTCCGCGCCTGTAGGCAAAATCCGCTGGGTCACAGTAGCGAAAGTCATGGACATGTTCAATGACCTTTTTACCGGCGAGTTTTGCGGCAATTGCGCCCCAAATATGTCCGCTAAAATTATGGGTATGCACAATATCAATCTTGTTAGACAGCAAATACCACCAGATACGCCCGATGATCAAAAAAGAAGCTATGCTTTGCACACGATACGAATGGTTGGCGTATTTAAAAAGACGCTCTGTAGCTTTACTAAAATCTTGTTGAAGCTCACCGCCAAATGAATAGCCGACATGCATTTCATATTTTTCTCTGTCTGTGGCGTTGATCAAGTTAAGCAAATTTGTCTCCGCACCACCGAGATTAAGTGTCTTGATGATATGGAGAACTTTTATTTTTGGCATTTATGATGTCCTTGTTTTGACTACTTTTTACAACACACCAGCGCAGAAGCAGAGTTGTCTTTAATATCCGTAATCCTTCGTAATAATATGCTTTATGCACCTACCAATAAATAGCGGCCCTAAAAGTAATAATTTTAAACTTTTCAACCTATACGCATTAAATAATGTGCTGCTAATTACTTTTCCTAACTCACCGGTGAGGACAAAAAGGTTTAACATCGATTGAACATGCTGCAATTGATAGGCCCTTGGTAAATCCTGTATTTCTTTATAATATTTTTTTGCAATCGCTTGATGCCCAGAGAGAATCGATCGTCTATTATTCGAAATACGATTAGGGTCTTTTTTCCCTAAGTAATAATTGACCAGCATCTGATCAACAAAGCCGAATTGACAAATCTGACTTAAGCGAATATATAAATCCCAATCCTGACAACTTTTTAGCTTTTCATCCATGAAGCCGACTTGAGAAATATTCTTATATCGGACAATAACAGCAGATAATGAACCGACATAATTTTTTACCAACATATTGTAAAAAATATCTTCCCTAAGCGGATTGAAAAATTCAAAAACTCGGCCGTCATTTTCACTAAAACACTTCTGCCCGCAATACACTAATCCGACGAGAGGATCATTAAAGCATAGCATTTGTTTCTCAAGCTTGGTGGGCAACCATTCATCATCACTGTCCAAAAAAGCAATAACCTCACCATTGGCAGCCTTAATTCCGGTATTACGCGCCGCGTTGCCTCCTTGGTTTATTTCGTGACGAATATATCGAATCCGCGGGTCGTTAAACTTCTCAAGAACCTCTTGCGTATTATCCTTTGAGCAATCATCAATAATAACGATTTCAAAATCTTGGTATGTTTGCGACAGGACACTGTTGAGCGCTCGTGGTAAAACATTGGCGCGGTTATAGGAAGGGATAACGACACTAACCAACATACTTACTCTACCCTCCAAAGATTTATCAACTTCTTAACTTCAATTGCTAAATTAAAATCCCGGAACACTTTTCGGTAAGCATACTCGCAAAATTCCGTACAACTCGAATCATTCTTCAAAATCTTTTCAATCTTTTCAACTAACGCGTATACATCATCAACTTCAAACAAGAATCCGCTCACACCATCCTCTACTAATTCTGGAATTCCCATAATGCGCGTAGCAATTACAGGAGTCCCAAGCGCCATGGCCTCCATCAATGAGACAGGAATACCCTCTGAACGACTTGCAAGGATCATAGCTGTACTTTGTTTTAACAAAATAAATATCTCATCACTGGTCTTATACCCTAACAGCATGACTTTATCAGTTAATGAATACTTGGCGATTAAATCATCTAACTGTGCCCTCAGGGAACCATCTCCGACGATAATACATTTAAAATCAACTCGCCTACTGAGTATTGCGCAAGCTTCTATAACTTTATCCAAACCTTTTTCTGGCTCTAATCGAGCAACCGAAATAATTTGGTGATTCACTTTCGGGACTTCTGAATTTGTTATTTTTAAAAAATCAACGCCACAATGAATAATCTCTATGGTCTGTGGATCAACACCAAAATTTTTGACCAAGTAATCCTTGTTATACTGCGAAATCGTAATGTGTTTTATAGCCATGCCGGATTTCAAAGCATAATTCGCAGGAGGCTCGTCAAAAATATCAAACCGATGAGTTGTAAATGTGTAGGGAATATCTGTTAACAAATTAACTAACATCGCCATATCCGAAGGTTTAACACCGAAATGAGCGTGCAAAACATCCGGTGAATCTTTAACTATCTCCCTAACATTATGTAAATTAAAAAAGAATAGCCCAGCTATCCCATTTTTTCTATTCAACGCAACAGCTAGTGTTTTGAAATATCGGGTTGGCTGGTTAAAAATCCAATACAAATGATCTGCAACAATGCTTAACGATTTTCTTTCAGCAAGAAAATATTTTTTCTTTTTTACATCTTTAACCTGCGGGTGAACGACAGCCTCCCCTGATTTTAAAAATGCAAAAACTTCGACATCGACACCATTATTTTGAACTTCAATAATTTCATTAAGTATGAATGTTTCAGATATCTTGGGAAAAACATTTAATATATAAGCAACTTTCATTGCATGAGTCTCAATACTAATTGGCCATTTCTGAAGCTTATCTCTTTTAAAATGAGTAATGATGTTAAGACGATCAAGATACAAGCAATGGGGATCATTATCAACCACTGGATGTCAGTCAAAGTAAAGAAATATTTTGCCAACAACCCAAGGCCCAGCATCAACGCAGAAATAAAATAACTTTCATAAAAAGACATATAAAAACTCTTGTACGACAACTTAAGCAGCTTATTGACAAAATAAAAAGTGTAATGCACCCAAAGAATCGATTGCCCGGTATAACAAATAGCCACTCCGATAATTCCCCAGTTCAAACCCAACAAAACTGATAGCACAACAATGATCGTCCCCAGCATTTGTAGTTTTAACTGCAAATCCGCTCGACCTTGCGAAAGCAAAATATTTCCAATGTTTGTTCCAAGCGATTGAACCATTCCACAAAAACAAAGAATCCTGATTAACATAACGACCGGTTCCCACTTCTGCCCCCAAAAAACTCTGATCAACTCAGGTGACAATAAAAACAAAAGTATCATTAATGGAAAACTAACCAAAGAGATGGCCTTGATAAGTCGCAAATAATTCGACCTGACTTTATGAATATCTGCCTGAATCTTTGAAAATGCTGGGAACATCACCCTTGCGATCATCCAAGATATATTCTGTAGAGGCAACAACATCAGCTTATACGCCAAGGAATAATAACCGAGTGCTTGCGAGCCAAGGAATTTACCGATTAACAGCTGATCAATGTTGCGCCCAAAATAGTTTATAATCTGAAAACCAGTCATGTTCGCACTAAAGTGAAATATTTGCTCAACCGCTAAACTTGAAAGAATAAATTTGGGACGCCACTTTGACAAAATCCACAATAATAATCCATTTACAATAGTAAAAATTAATGCTTGGATAACGAGACTCCAAACACCCCATCCTTTCAAAGCTAATACAATTGCGACAACACCGCTTACTATAACGGCTAGGATATCTCTTATCATCAGAGAACGAAAATTCATCTCTTTCGTTAATATTGTCTGTTGAACAATTGTTACGGACACTAAAACAAAATTCCATGAAAGAACTTGAAAAATAAAAGTAAGCTCCGGCCTTTTATAAAATAATGCGACAACAGGTGACAAAAAATAAAAAATTATCGTCAAAAAAACACCCATCAACACATTTAACCAAAATGCCGAAGACCAATGACGATCATCCACATCTTGTTTTTGAATCAATGCACTGCTTATCCCTAATTCTCCAAAAATCGTCGCAAATCCAGTAAAGACCGTCGCCATCGCTACCAACCCAAAATCATTCGGCGATAAAAGTCGCGCAAGAATGGCTGTAACCACAAATTGACTGACCTGCTTTCCTGCTTGAGAAAGAGCAGACCAAACTAGTCCAGAGATTGTTTTTTTGCGTAAACTCATACGCTTTGATTTCTGAATTTAATTACTTTCGCAGGATTTCCGCCGACGATGGCATATTCGGGGACATCTTTTGTTACGACAGCGCCGGCTGCTAAAATCGCACCTTTTGCAACAGTAACTCCGGGAAGAATAATAACGCGGGCACCGATCCAAACATCGTCGGCAATTGTGACAGGTTCTTCTTTTTTAAATCCTTGCTGACACATCGGGATATCAATACGATCAAATCGATGGTTTTGGGTAATGATGATCACCTCTTGCCCCATCATAACGGCTTTGCCAATCACCACTTTACCTAGTAAGTGCGAACGCTCCCCGATCGATGAGTCATCTCCAATGCTAATATTGCGGCCTGAATGAAAAAATGCACGCGGTTCTATACGAACATTCTTGCCACAATAACCAAATAAGGGTTTACAAAGGGCTAAACGGACTTTACCAAATAGCGCACATCCCCGAAGATACGACGACGGCAAATATTGGGCAAAACCATAATATAAAAACAAACAAACCAGACGAATTAATATCATGGAATAAAATGATTTTTTCTAGACTCGCCGATAAATATAACTGGGAATCGGAAAAGTTCGAAAGTTTAAGACTGTCCCAACAATATTAAACTTGTTTGCCAAAAGCGCCGCCATAGATGCAGTTATCGCCGGACGTCGGCTTTTGCCTTGAGCTACGACCATCACAATTGCATCCGTAAACTGTCCTATCGAAATCGCATCCCGATAATGACGCAAATCGGCACAATCAACCAAAACAACATCAAAGGCTTTTTTCGCTTCGTCGATAATGTCCGCCATTTTTTGCGAATCAAGCTCGCTGATAAGGTCAATCTCTGGATCGCCAGCAGTAACTACGCAAAGACTGGGCGCAACCTCATGGCATGCTTTAAGAAGATCTATCTTCCCTAAAATAACTTGGGCTAGGCCCGGGCTTAATAAAGTATTAAAGTTTTTATGAATATCCGCATGATGGTAATTTGCATCGATGATAAGGACGCGTTTTTTAAAATCATTGACCAAACACATCGCCAGATTGGTAATGATTGTCGTCGTTCCTTCACCTGCATCCGGTGAGGCAAATAAAAACGCTTTCATTTTCTTTTGGCTGATAAAAAAACGGATCTGGCAAGAAAGCTCTTTGTAAGCCTCTATGTAAGATGGTAAATATAAATTTTTGGCAAGAAGTGGATGCTGCTTTGAGGACTGATAAGGAATTGTAGCCAGCAGAGGTGTTTTTAAAACCTCATGGACATCAAAAGGCGAACGCAGCGTCGGGTCCAAATAATCAAAAATAAATGCCAAGCCAACCCCAAGAATAAAACTCAAAAAAACCGCAAAAATAAAAATCAGCTTTTTGGAATGGCCCTGCGGTCGCATTGGAATAGTGGCTTGGCTAATAATTTTAACCGTTGCCGGCCCGATTGCTTCAATATTATCAAGAGGTTCTCCGCTTAAAGTCTTAGTCATTTGCTCGACATGGCCTTTGAGCAATGTGACTGTTGGGTGAAGCTCCCCATATTTGGTTGCACTTTCAGCTAACTGTTGTTCAAGATCAAAAATGACATAGGATCGGCTGACGACATTAGCCAACGTCGCAGCCACAACCGGGTCAAAATCTGATACCGAGATCTGCAAAAGATTAGTTCCCCTTACTGGCTCAACGGTCAAAGCCTTCTGCAACTGGTCAATCGCGCGATGATAAAGAACATACTGCTTTTGTTCCAAAGATAATGGACTCATTTGTTTGTTAAAGCTTTCAATTTCCCAGTCGATCATTTTTTGACGAAGCTTTGAGGCATAGGCTTTCTCGCTATCGAGAGGCCGCTTGTCTAAATGTAGTGCATTCACAGCCCGTTCAATAACAGGAGCGGATTTTACAATCTCACTTTGCGTTATATTAGCCTCACTGCGGTCGTAACCGCCAAGCTCGCGTGAATACGGCGCTTGGGTCTGTTTCTCGGAGGAGACAAGCATTTTGACACTGGCCACATAAAGCGGGGTTTGCATTTTAAGACCTGCCGCGACTGTGGCACTAGCGCAAACAACACTGATAATCACAACCCATTGGTAGTGAAAAATAACACGCAAATAATCCCGCAGCGTTAATGTGGCATTAGAAACAGAAGAATGTTCTTCCATGTTAAGACCTCATGATGGTTAAAAAATGCCTTCCGATGTCACAATAATATCCCCGTTCTCGATGGGAAGATCCGCTTGCGAGTCTCCATCCATGACGGCTTTGATATTGATCTTAATGCTTTCATATCCTGTACTTTGTCGACGAGCACGAAGAACTTTAACCCGGCTTGACGAACCAAACTTTGTAAAACCCCCCGCCATTGAGATTGCGCGCAGAACCGTCATTTTCTCGGGCAAATCATACTCGCCCGGACGAATGACAGCGCCGTAAACAAAAAATCGGCGACTATGCGATTCTAATAAAGAGACCATCACAGAAGGAAATTTCATGTACCCTTGCGATAAACGTTTTTCGATAAGCTCACGGATTTGGTTGGCTGTGAGCCCTATGACATTGACTTGCCCGATATACGGCGCGGTAATACTCCCATCGGGGGAAACGGTTGCGCGGGTAGAAATTTTGTCCGGCTCGAGAATGTCTATCCCTAAAACATCGGCTGGCCCGACGGTATATCCGGCGTTTGCAGCAGCGACAACATCTTCAGATGCACCCAACGATTCTTCGGCAAAAGCTAATGCACAAGATCCTAAAATAACAACGGCAATCATTCCAAAGGTTTTTTTCATACTTTTTTTCCTTACATAACTTATTTATTTTGCGCCAATGCCAAAAAGCACGACGGGAACTGTTTTGGCTAAAATTTTAATGTCAAGCCCCAAAGACCAGTTATCAATATACTCCAAGTCAAGTTTGGACCACTCATTAAAGTCCGTAATTTTATTGCGTCCACCAACTTGCCATAAACACGTAATCCCCGGTCGCATACTCAGACGCCGCCTTTGCCAAGGGTCGTACTGCTCAACTTCCTTAGGGATCGGAGGCCGCGGGCCGACAAGAGACATTTCACCTTTAAACACATTGCCCAATTGAGGCAATTCATCTAAACTCGTTTTACGTAAAAATCGCCCGATTGGTGTGATCCGAGGGTCATTGGCCATTTTAAATGCAGGGCCTTTCATTTCATTATGTTTAAGCAGCTGCGCTAATTTCTCTTCGGCATCGGTAACCATTGTTCGAAATTTATAAAGCTCAAAAGTGCGTCCGTTAATGGAACAACGCTGTTGCTTGAAGAAAACAGGTCCCGGGGATGTCAACTTGATTAAAATTGCAATTGTAAAAAAAAGTGGGGCCAGCACAATCATGCCGGCTGCGGATAAGACTAAATCAAAAAGGCGTTTGACAAAAAGCTGGCCGACCTTGTCTGGTGTTGACTCAAACGAAATCATCGGTATTCCCATAAAGTTCTCATCACGGGCAATGGTAAACTTTGTTCTAAAAAGATCTACGGCAATACTGGCCGTCACTCCGAGAGTTTCGCAGCAGAGTACGGATTGCTCAATATAAGACAACCACCCTCTGGGCACGACAAAAACAACCCTGTCAATCGGATTGGAACGCAATAAATTAGGCAAATCTGAAAGCCCACCTAAAACCGTATGCCCCGCCCATGCATCGACTCATCATCGTCGATTATCCCCACAATTCGCAAACCCAATTCTTGATGTGCATCAATTTCACAGATCAACTGGCGAGCGCGTTGACTGGTCCCGACAATAAGCATATTGCGAAAATTAAACCCTTTGCGCCTCAAACACCTAAAAATATTGACAATAACAATCTTTTCGAATGCTAAAAGAACCGCCGCCAAGACAAAAAAACTTATCATTAAAATACGGCTGACATAAGTTAACTTGCATAAATAAGATATATTTCCAAAAATAATAAATCCGACAAATCCGGATGTAAAAATAATCCCCAATATTTGTTGAACCGATTTGATGCGAAACGATTCATACATGCCTAAATATATCAAAAGACAACCCCAAATCAGCACCAAAACCGGTAACAGCCACAAATAATATACGGGAGGAAAAAGCATTTCGAGACGATTTATAAAAAAATAAGCACCGACTCCCGATGCCCCAACGATCATTGCGTCGAGAACCATCATCATTCGCGCAAAAAATTGTGAATGTTTTTTTAACATTCTAATATTTTAACTGCAGTTGTATCCCGACGAAATTACGCTGATACGATCGAGAATCTTGGTTAGAAATAGTCTTTGCATAATTATAAGTTAATCCAATCTGGGAATGCTCTGACAATGCGTAATTAACCTGCGTTGCTGCCCCTAAAAGCTCATCGTGGACCCTGCTTTGCTGATAATCTCCCTGCCCATAAAACCCCGCGCCGCTCAACGAAATCCGTTGTGTTAACTCTCGGGCAAAGTTGGCGCTTATCTGGTATGAATCAAAAAGATCATGCGAGTATGCGTAAGAATTTAAGCCACGCTGATACCTTAACCCTGCGTGAGTTGCCTGATCAATATCATTTAACAGGCTAAGCTCATAACGGACATTATGCGAACTGCCGATTGTATCTTCGCTGATAAAATCTTCACCCGCTTTCATTACAACCTGCAATTGTTTTGTAAAATTATGTCCAAAATCAACAATCACGCTATTGCCCTGTATCTGTGATCCAGACTCAAAATCTCGTAACGAAAAAGTATACCCAAGCCCGACACGGTCCACTTCATTAAACGCATATTGAAAACGAGTCCCCGGTTGGTTAAGGACCGTATTGTCTAAATCGGCCCGTGAATATCCGGTAAACTCATTGCCATATGTCACCTCGATAGAAGCGTGACTACTTAGATCCAGTTCATATTGGAGCTTTAACTTGTTACGGTCTGTACGATAGCGCCCACTATTGCGTCCAAAAGCATCATCAAAACTTCGTGGCTCCTGTGCGCGTTCATAATTTTCTGATAAATTAAAGCGCATGCGGTCGGATAGTTCATAAAGATCCAGCGCCCGAAAAACTACGATGGTATTATCAAATGACTTGTTTCGAAAATAAAAGTCATGCGCCAAATCAATCTGGGCCAAAAAATTATTGCGTTGCCACTGCTTTTTCAAATCAAGTCCAACTAAGGTTGTTTCAATCAAATCTGCAAAAACGTTTGTATGCGCAAACGTGATATTATCGTTATAATTTGTTGCTAACTGTCCGCGAACCCCAAAGTTTTCACCCTCCGCGGCTGCTTGCGCAAACCCAATCATCCAAATACTTAACAAAATAATACTTATTCGCAGCACAAAACCTCGATAACGGTAACTTTACCGTTTATTTTGTCTAAATAATCCTATTTCTAAAATAGAATTGCGTTTTTATAATTGATTTTAACAGAGCGAAGTTACGAAGATACCGAACAATGCGTTCAAATAAAATGGAAGCCTTTTACATTAGGTGAGTATATACCCAAATATTCGTTGCAGCAAGAAAACAAAAAGCACAGAGTTAATCTTCCCAACTGCGAAACGGCTGATAGCCGCTGCGGTCAGTTTCGAGGGTGACAAATTTACTTAAAATCCCGCCTTCTTCCAAAAACCGCGATACACGCGTATACATCGACCCTGTCGTGTCCCACGAACGACGGGGTGATGTGTCAATTTGCGGCCGTAAAAGATAAAGATTATTTTTCGCCCGCGTTGCCGCGACATAAAAAAGCCGGCGTTCTTCTTCAATGGACGCTTCCGAGCTAATCGACTGATACGACGGCAAATACCCTTCTGCCAGATAAATCAAAAAAACCGTGTGCCACTCCAAGCCTTTGGCCGAATGAATAGTCGAAAGAATCAAATCATTCTCACCGTGCGTTTTTATCCCCTTATCAACGAGACTTTTTTCAGGCGGCTCTAAGGCCATGTCTGTCAAAAACTCTTCGAGCGTCAAATACCGCTGTGCAATATTTTCCAGCGACCCCAAATCATTTAAACGTTTGTCATAATCGTCGTAATGGTCCATTAAAAGCGGCGTATAAAAATCCAGCAGATTTTTAAGAATCTTGACCGGCCGTTCGACCGTCCAGTCGATATCATTTAAAATTTTAAATAACTGCCGAAGCTCAGGCTTTTTTTGAAAAATCTTCTCATCAATCTGCAAGCCTTTGCGCTGTCGGACGATCTCTTCAATGATCTGCAACGCCGTCTTCTCCCCAACTCCTTTGACGAGCATCAAAACCCGCTGCCAAGCAACTTCACTTAAAGGGTTATAAACAATCTGCAAGCAGGCAAGGATGTCTTTTATA